>JAYUYE010000033.1:0-2237 GCA_043752985.1 Myxococcales bacterium | reverse complement strand
ACCGTGTCGCACGGTTGATCAAGGCGCTCGGCGAGGACGTCGTCCAGGCCGCATTGATCGCGAGCGACCACGGCTGGAAGGAGATCTGTCAGCTCCCGCACGAGAGCTCGAAGCGCGAGCTCCACTTGCTCGCCGCGACCGCGATCCTGCGGCCAAATCGTCACGCGCCGCTCGCGGGGATCGCGCTCGGCGTGTTCTCGGGCAAGCGGCTCGAGCAGTTCATCGATCAGCTACCGCGTCACGTCCGGCACCAGGCGTTCCTCGCTCTCGTGCGCACCGGGATCGCGCCCGCAGCTCCGCAGCTCTTGACGGCGGCGGTGATGCTGTCGTCGCGGATCGATCGCATGGGGTTCGCCGAGGTCCTCGGTGCACTCCTCGCGCCGGAGGCAGGTGACCGCGAGAGCGCCATCGCGATCGTGGTCGCGCGCGCGCTGACCGACAAGATGCTCGCGGCCGCGGCACGCCTGCTCGACGACGCGGCGGCACGCCGCCTCACCGCGGCGGTCGAGGATGAAAATGCATTGCCACGCGATCGCGAGATCGCACTCGCCCAGGCGATGGCCGAGCGCACCGATCCTGCGCTTCGCAGCTGGGGACAGCGCATGCAGCGCCTCGTCGTCGCAGCTGTGCCGAGCGTGCCGCTGCCTGCGGTCCGTGCGGGGCGCGCGCTCGATGCCGCGCAGCGGGCCGCGATCGCATCGTGCTCGGACGCGGACCTCGAGACGACACTCGAGGGCGCACTGCTCGCACCGACGACCGGGCTCGTCGAGGCGCTCAGCGTGCGCGCGGCGGCGCCGAGCGTGGCGGTGTGCGCGGCGTTGCTCGGCTGTGCCGATCCGATCGCGGACGTCGCGGCCCAGCTCGACCGCTTCGCGGATCCGTCGGCGCGGTTCGACGCCGAGCTCGACAACGCGGCCGCGGCGCTGTGGGGCACCGGAGAGGATCTGCCACCCCTCGCGCACGCACGACTGTGGCGGTGGGAGGCCCATGGTGCCGCACTCGCGCGCTGGATCGAGCGCGCGGGTGGCGTGCACGCGGCAGTGCTCGGCATCGACGCCCTGCCTGGCCTGCTCGCGCAGCTCACCCTGTGGCGCGGGATCGCCGAGGTGCTCGTGGTCCTGCGCTATCGCGACCGGCCGCGCTACCTGGCGGAAGGAACGGCGGCGCTCGCGCTGTTCGCTGCCGAGCGCGTCGATCGCTTGTTCGGGCGCCAGGCCGCGCGAGTCTGCGTCGCGCTCGTCGAGGGTGCGGCAGTTCCGCTCAGCACGATCCACAAGATCATCCTCGATCGCACGCCCGACAGCGACGCAGCCACCCGCGAGCAGCTCGCGCGCCTGATTCGCCTCGACGGCATGCCGACACCGCCACCACAAACCGAGGTCGCTCCGCCCGCCGCCGACACGATCGCGCAGGTCCGTGCGAGCCGCGATCTCGACGCGCTCGAGACCTGGTGCGCGGATCCCTGCACCGCGATCGTTCAGGAGGCGGTGCTCGTCCTCTTGCTGCTGGGCGAGCCTGGGCAGCTGCGCCTCGCGAGGTTGCTGACCAGGATCTTCGAGCTTCCTGCACCCGTGCCGCTGCTGTCGAGCATCGGCCTGTGGGACGAACCCGCCGCGCTCGACGTGGCGCGGGAGCTCGCAGCGAGCTTGACGCTGCCCCCGGAGTGGCAGTTCCGCCTGTGCGTCGGTCTTCGCGATGGGGAGCGCGCCATCGCGGCCGTGTGCATGAACGACCACGTGTCGTGGTTCCGCCGCGCCGACTGGGACGCGCTGACCCGGCTCGTCGAGCCGCTCACGTGCGCTCTCACCCTCGCCGATTCGCCGCACCATCATGCGTACGCGCGCTCCGTCGAGCTGCTGCTCGCCGAACCGGCAACGCACGAGATCACCGCTGCACTGCTGCGCTTCCTCGACATCAGCTCCGCGCGGCCGCTCGAGCTTCGGCGCGCCGCTGCGGTACGGCTCGCGGTGCACGCGGGCGAGCTCGTCGGGCTGCCGATCCTCGTCGGCGAGCTGGTCGACGATGGCCCTCGCGACTGGCTCGCGTGGATCCCGCGTGCGGCGAGCGAAACGATCTCGGCGGCCGTCACCGACTCAGCGATGGTCGGCGGCCACGGCGCGTGCACCGAGAAGCGGATGTGGGAGCTACTCGGCGCGCTCAAGCTGCTCAGCCCCGAGCAGCGGTCCGAGATCTACGCGCGCGTGCTCGACGATGCGATGACGACCGCTTTGCGATCG
>JAYUYE010000032.1:0-2241 GCA_043752985.1 Myxococcales bacterium | reverse complement strand
GCGATCGTCCACATCTCCAGCGGGTCCGCCGGTGCTCGACGCTGTCGCTGCCGATGCACTCGCACGCGTGTGGCGCTGGGAGGAGGCGATCGCCCCGGCGAAGGCGTGCACGGAGCGCGCCCCGCAGAACTCGGGCGCGTGGATGATCTACGCGCGCGTGCTCGGCTCGACCGGTGACAACGCCGGTGCGCTCGACGCCGCGACGAAGGGCCTCGAGCTCGCGCCGCGCGACCCAGACCTCCTGCGCAGCCAGGCGGTCGCACTCGCAGCGCTCGGCAAGCCGGACGCAGCCGCCGCGCTCGCCGCCTACGATCGGTTTCGCTCGCCTGACAATTCCGCCGAGCTGCGGATCCAGTGCGCGGCGGACTCGAAGCGCTGCGCGCGCCATCGCGAGCAGGCGCAGACGATCGTCCTCACGGCCAGTCACTGAGCGCATGCGCCCGGTGAGGTGCAGTGAGATCGCCGGTCGCCGACGGGGATCCGGGTTACGCAAGGCAATGAGAAATATCTTGGTCTCGGGTCTGTGCGGTCTCGTGCTCGTTGTTGGATGCAAGAAGAAGGAGAAGGACGCGCCCGTCGCTCCGCCCCCGGTCAGCGATCCCGCGGGCAGCGGCATGGCCGGCAGCGGCATGGCCGGCAGTGGAATGCATGGCAGTGGAATGGACGACAGCGGCATGCACGGCAGCGGCATGCACGGCAGCGGCGCCCTCAAGGGGCTCGAGCTCGGCGCCGGGGAGACGTACTTCGGCGGCAAGGCGACCGCGACCAACCTCGTCGACTGGAAGCTCGAGGACGGGACGATCGTCCAGCTCGGTATCATCACCACCGGCAAGTCGGCCGAGGGTCGCGACGAAGGCGTGTTGCGCGCCTACCGCGACGGCTCGCCGAGCTACGAGGTCGGGCCGCGCTATTCGCTCGACTCGTCAAAGGATCACTGGGCCGAGCTCAAGCCAGTCGCGAACAACCGCATGCTGTTCCGCTACGGCGCGGACGGCGAAGGGCGTGATGCGCGGCAGGCCGTGCTGCTGCGCTGGGATGCGGACGCCAAGCGCGTCGTCGTGGCCAAGCGCTGGACCGGCGCGTTCAAGGATGCCGAGCCCACGTGGCTGACGACCGGTGCCTACGCAACGACGCCGAACACCGCGGCGGAGAGCGACTGCATGAAGGTCATCGCGAAGATGGTCACCTGCGAGAAGGACCCGGCGTTCCGCGAGGCGATGTTCAAGCGCGCGAAGCCCGATGCTCGCCCCGCCATGCAGGCGCACTTCGACACGCACATCGCGAGCTGGCGTAAGGGCCCCGAGGCAAAGAAGCAGTGCCAGCGCTGGACGACCGACGAGTACGTCGACACGCAGCTCGCGGAGCCGTCCAAGCTCGCAAACCTCGCCGAGGACACCCGGCTCAAGTGCGACGAGTTCGCACGCGAGGTCGTCGATGAAGGCGGCCTGCCGGTCGCGGTGACCGACGCCAAGGGCCGCTGAACCGCTACTGCGCGGAGACGTGGGTCGTGTAGGCCTCGGGGGAGAGCAGCTCGTCGAGCTCGCTCTTCTCCGTCGGCTCGAGGTCGATCATCCAGCCCTTGCCGTACGGCTCGCTGTTGACGCTCTCGGGTGAATCCTTGAGCGCGGTGTTGATCGCGCTCACGCGGCCGGAGACCGGGGCATACAGATCCGAGACGCTCTTGACGCTCTCGATCGTGCCGAACCGCTGACCCTTGGTGACGAGGTCGCCTTCCTTCGGGAGGTCGACGAGCGTGATGTCACCGAGTGCATCGACGGCGAACTGGGTGATGCCCACGCGCCAGCCCGTGCCGTGCGCGCGGAGCCACTCGTGATCGTTGGTGTAACGGAGATCGGTGGGGAAGCTGGACATGACTTTTCAACTCCGCTTGTAAAACTTGCCGGAGACCACGGTTGCGGGAACATCTCTACCGCGACAATCGATCGTGAGCTTGGTTCCCGCCGCGGCGTACGCGACCGGCAGGTACGCGAGGCCGATCGAGCCACCGACGATGATTCCCGGACCACCGCTCGTGACCGTGCCGATCACGGCCTGCGCGCCGAGCGAGCGATCGACGACCGGATAGCCGTGCCGCGCGATCGCGCGCAGGCTCTCGTCGATCTTGAACCCGACGAGCTGGCGGGTCAGGCCGGTGCGCTTCTGCTCGCGGAGGCGCTCGGCGCCGAGGAACTCGCGACCGTCGAGCTTGACCGCCCAGCCGAGCCCGGCCTCGAGCGGCGT
>JAYUYE010000031.1:0-5778 GCA_043752985.1 Myxococcales bacterium | reverse complement strand
TACCGCATCCTCTCGCGGCTCGGTGCCGGAGGGATGGGTACGGTCTGGCTCGCCGAGCACCAGCTGCTCGGCAGTCGCGCCGCGATCAAGTTGCTGCTTCCGGACATGTCCGTGCACCCCAAGATCGTCCAGCGGTTCTTCGACGAGGCGCGCTCAGCATCGCGCATCCAGGATCCCGGGATCGTCCGCGTGCTCGACTTCGGCTGGCACGAGCAGCGCGCCTATCTGGTGATGGAGCACCTCGCGGGCGAGACGCTGAACGACCGGATCACGCGCTCCCACCTGATACCGCCGCTGCAAGCGATGCGGCTGGTCCAGCAGTGCGCGATCGCGATGGCCGCTGCCCACGCGCGCGGAATCGTTCACCGCGATCTCAAGCCCGACAACATCTTCCTGGTTCCCGATGCCGCCGTGGTCGGCGGCGAACGGATCAAGATCCTCGACTTCGGGATCGCGAAGCTCGTCGATCAAACGGATCCCGGCTTCTCGCGCACGCAGACCGGCGTGATCATGGGGACGCCCGCGTTCATGTCGCCGGAGCAGTGCCGGGGTGCGGGCGGGATCGATCACCGGACCGATGTCTACGCTCTTGGCTGCGTGCTGTTCATGATGTTGTGTGGTCGGCCGCCGTTCATCGCACCGACGTCGGGCGACATGATCGCGAGTCATCTCCGACAGGACCCGCCGGTGCCAAGCTCGCTCGTCCCGAGCCTGACGCCGGTGATCGATGCGCTCGTGCTGCGCTGCCTCGAGAAGGCGGCCGAGCAACGGTACCAGTCGATGACCGATCTTGCGCGCGCGAGTGCGCAGATCACCGGAGAGCACCTCGCGATCGAGACCATCGCGCCGTTTCGCTCGTCGGTTCCTGCGGTCACGCCCGCGCCCGTCGCGGGTACCACCACGGCCGACGCCTCGGTGCCTCCGATCGCGGCACCGAGCACGACGATCGGCAACAGCAACGGTGAGTCCGTCGGACCCAGCCGGCCGTGGCGTGGCGGGCTATTCGTCGCCGCCGCCGCGGTCGCCGCGATCGGAGTGATCGCGTTTGTCGTGACCCGCGCCGAGCCGCAGCGCGCGATGGACGAGCCGACGCCCACGCCAGCGTCGTCCACGGCGCCCGTGATCCCGCCGCCGCCGCCGCCGATCGATGCGGGCGTCGCTGTCGTCACGCCGGATGCGAGCGAGCCGAAACCGCCGCGTGCTCCTGCGGTCAAGCCTGCCGCCGGCAAGAAGCCGACGACCACGACGACCGTCGCAAAGCCCTCGCCCCACGCAGCAAACCCGCCGCAAACCGTGCCTCCAGCAGGCTCGGCGTCGACGGGCTCGGGATCCGGATCGCAGTACGATCCGTTTCGCGATCGCTAGTTCTTCGCTGCAGGCGCGATGATGATCTCGACGCGGCGATTGTTCGCGCGTCCCTCGGCGGTGCCGTTGTCGGCGATCGGCGAGGCCTTGCCGTTACCACGCGCCGTGATCAGGTCCGCCGGATAGCCATTCGCGACGAGGTGCGTGCGCACCGCGTCTGCACGGCGCTGCGACAGATCGATGTTGTACGCGTCCTTGCCCTGCGAATCGGTGAAGCCCTGCACATCGAGCCGGCGCTCCTTGGTCTCGAGCAATGCGGCCGTGACCTGGTTGAGGCGGTTCTTGGCCTCCGGCAACAGGGCGGACTTGTCGGACGCGAACAGCACGCTGCCCGACAGGGTGATCACCACGCCGCGGGGCTCTTCCTTGATCGCTGCGAACTTCGCGAGCTCGAGCTGCGCCGCCTTCATCTTGGCGTCCGCTTCCGCGGCCCGCTTGTCCGCGGCGGCCGCGAGCGCTGCCGCTTGCGTAGCCTTGGTATCTGACTCGCCCGCGCGGCGCTTCTCCTCGGCCGCGATCTGCTCGGCGGTCATCAGGCTGGTCTTCGTGCGCTCGAGCTCTTTCTCGGTCTGGCGATGGTTCGCGTCCTTGTCCTTCGCGAGCTGCGCCTCGGCGCGGACGCGCAGGGCCGCATTCTCGGCCTGCTTGGACAGCGCTTCGGCGAGCTGAGCCCGGCGCTCGGCGACGTACGCGAGGTCGCGCTGATCGGGCGTTCCCTGGTTGAACGCCGACTCCGCGGTCGACAGGGCGACCTGCGCCTTGCGGACCTCGGCGGGGACGTTCTGCGCGGCGGGGCCCGAGCTGGCACGTGCATACGCGGCGCGCGCATCGACGAGCTCGCGCGAAGGAGAGGAACCGCAGGCGGCGAGGCCAAACGTGACGAGCACGCTGGCGATGATGTTGCGTTTGATCATGGGATTCTCTGACTAGCGAGTCTGCTGTTCGTAGGTACGGATCTCGGCGAGCGCCGCCTCGGCAGCCACGCGATCCTTGTCGCTATCTGCGAGTGCGATCGCGAGATCGCCATCGGCGGAGGCACGCATCAGGAGGCCGGATGCGGCACGCATGTCGTCCTTGTTACCGGAGGCGATCAGGGCCTTGGCCTTCGCGGATTGTTCGTTGGCGAGCTGGAGGTACAGCGCGGCCTTCGGCACGTTCTCCGCGCCTGCTTGCTCGGCACCGCGGATCGATGCGGCCGAGGACTCCATTCGCTCGACGGGGGGCGGGGATGCGGCGCAACCGCCAACCAGTGCAGCGCCGAGGAACAGGGCGAGCATGGCTCGCGTGGTCGTTGTTTCGATCGTCATGATTCCGGGCACCTCAAGAAGCCCGGTCGCCCAACCTGCACGAAAGAGCCCAACCAGCGCCCGAGCAATGTCAGGGCCTTGGGCGAGGCGCTACGGCCGAGAGGGGCGCATGCGCCCGCGACGGGCGATCCTGCAGGTGCTACGAACGCACTCGTGACGTCCGTCTCGCCCCCGATCGGCTCCATCGCCTCGGTCAACGCCTCGCTGACGATCGCCGTGTTCGACGCCCGCAGCGCCACCGATTGGATCCCGACGAAGCCGGCCGCGACGAAGGCGCAGTTCACCGGGACGCCCGCCGAGATCATGCGCGGCCTCGCAAAAGGCGAGGAGCTGACGGCGATCGACGTCGGCGCGAGCAGCGGTTTTGCCTTCGAGCTCGAGGGGACGTCTGGACGGATCGATGCCTATCGGGTCGATGACGCGACACTCGTCCTGGTCGCGCCGCCACGCGCTTGGTGGCTCGATCCCGCGAACCACGGCGATCACGCCGCCGAGATCGACGCGCTGTTCTCCGAGGTGCTCGGCGGTGCCGACGATGCAAGCGAGGCGGGCGAGCTCGAGCTGGCCTCGGGGAAGCTGCTCGCCGTTTACATGTGGCTCAAGAAGGTCGGTGCTGCGCGCGACCTCGCTGCGACCGTGCCAGCGGGGGGCTCTCTCTCCTTCGGTGATGGCTATGGTGAGAATGGTGCTCTGATCGTCGATCTCGGCCCTGGCAGCTACACGCTGTCGCGCGGCGAGATTGCCGCGCCCTGGGATGCAGGCCAGTCGGTGGTCGCGATGTATCTCGTCAGGAAGAAGTAGAGACGTCACGAGCGCAGAACTCACCGAGCACGACAACGTCGAGCGGATCACCGTGCGCTTGCGCAAGGATCATCCCGATCCGGGGAGAGCTCTACGCGGCTGAGCTCACGGCGTCAGCGTCACGGTGCCGAGATCGGTGAGGTCGGGCTCGAGGATCTCGAACTCGTCGGACTCCGGCGAGCTCGCCACGGTGGTGGAGCCTTTGACCGCGCGCAGCTGAAGCGTGTACGTCCCACCGGGGAACCGCCCGAGGAACGGGGTCAGCTCGCAGTACACGTAGCTCTGGAACGCTGGGCTCCGGTCCGGGTACGAGAAGGTCAGCGCGATCGCTTCGGCGCCTAGCGACTCGCATGTCGCGCCCATGTCGAAGGTCCATGCGACGCGGAAGTTCGCGAACCCGCCGAAGTACAGGTCGATTCGTTCGTCGATGCCGTCGCGCAGATCGATCAGGCTGTCGTTGCGACTGAGCGCCTCGCCATCCTCACCCTGGAGGAAGGCTTCGAACCGATAGCGTTCGCGTGCGACGTCGACCAGCGTGGTCTTCAGGTCCGAGCACGGCACGGTCAGCGGGACGCGCACGTCGCTGTCCATGCCGATCAGCGTCATCGAGACGTCACCGCTGCCTCGGGAGCAGTCGTCCTCGTACCAGGTGACCTTGACGTCGGGCAGCTCGGGATCCGGATAGATTCGCATGCAGCCGCCGAGCACGACGAGGAGCTCAACGCGGCGCAAACTCGACTCCGATGTACGGGAGAATGGGGAGGCCGTGAACATCGTCGTATCGATAGACCTGGTTCTCGCCCCCGGGCGCGGAGCCGTCGATGTAGCTGTCACGGTACTCGACGTTGCGGTGGTTCGTGATGTTCTGAATATCGAAGAACAGGGTGATGTTGCCCCATGTCGAAGGCCACGTTCGATCGACGCGGACGTCGACCTGCCAGAACATCGGAAGCCGCTGCAGGATCGGGTGCGGTTCCTCGAAGTTCGCGGGATCGGGGCGGGTTCCCGCCGGAACGTAGGACAGTGGATTTCCGGACACGACGGTGAGTCGCGAGCCGAAGTTCCATTTGTACGCGCTCGTCGCGAACAGAAGGTTCAAGCGCAGCGGCTGATCGAGCCCGTACGGTTCCCAGCCGCGCTTGACCGCGGGCTCGTACTTCCGCTTCGAGCGGGACCACGATGCATTTGCCATCATGCGATAGCGCTTCGCGTCGTAGCGTACCGAGGTTTCGATGCCGTAGGTGCGCTGGCGGCCGACGTTGCCTTGAAAGCCGTAGAGGCCGAGCTGTTCGTCGAGCAGCTCGCGGAAGATCAGGTCGAGGCCGGCGCCGCTCGGACGGATCGTCTTCTCGCCGATGTCGACGAGCGTCTTGTGCCCATTGTGAACGAAGCCGGTGATCGACGTGGCGAGCCCTTCCTCGGGCAGCCACTCGATCGCGACGGTCCCCTGGTCGACGTAGGAGCTCTTCGCCTTCAGGTTGTCGGCGAACTCGTCGAAGTGCGCCGGGGAGGGCGGTTGATGAAAGCGCCCCGCCGACGCACGAAGCGTGGTGTTGGGCGACAGCGTGGCGTGCGCGTTGAGCCGAGGATCGAGGGCCCACTGCTCGCCGAGGCCGAACCGATCGAGCCGCAGGCCGGGACGTAGCGACAGCTTGTCGCCGAACCAGTGACGCCGCGCCTCGACGAACAACGCGGCGTCGGTCCACAGCACCGTGTTGCGCGGTAGCGGGATGTCCTCGCCGATGTCTTGGTCGGAGTACTGATTGACGCGCCCGAGGTAGCCGCCCGAGACATCAACCCCGGCTCGGAGAAACCCTCCCGGGTCGTCGCGCAGCCACTCGCCACGCCCGCCGAACAGATACCAGCGACGGCTGACGTCGAGGACGTTGGCCACGGGATCTCCCCCATTATAGCTCTTCGTGTAGAGAGTCAGGATGTTGGTGCCGACCATCGGTGCGACGGTGAACAGCGACTCGTCGATCTTCCGCTTGTAGATTGCGCCGGCGCGGACGAACCCGAGGTTCGCGGCGACGTGGCCGTCGGAGTACGGATCGTTTGGATCCGCCGCGTCCTCGGAGTTCGCGATCCGATCGAGCGAGCCGAAGATGTACGCCGCGAGCTGGCCGCGCTTCGCGGGCTCACCCCATGACGCGCGAAGCTGACCGTCGGTATAGCTCGGCAGTGGATCGTTCGCGCTGACGAACGGGCGAACGAACAGATCGAAGTAGCTCCGCCGCAGCGAGATCAGAAATGCGCCTTGCTTCGGTGCCGGTCCTTCGGCGGTGACCTGCGAGTGCAGGAGGCT
>JAYUYE010000030.1:0-5778 GCA_043752985.1 Myxococcales bacterium | reverse complement strand
AGTGTGAAGATTCGGGACGCACCAAGGCATGCCCCGCCTTCCTGCTGGGCTTCCTCGATACGCACAAGGTGCTGCTCGCGTCGCCGCGCGCCTCGGCGGACGTCATCGTGTACGTCAACGCGAACGAGGTCGCGCTCGTCGATCGGATCCACCTGCGATTCGTCTCCACCGTGCCCGGCTCGCCGCGCGAGCTCGAGCTCGACGTCGATATCGACACGCGTGCCGACGACGACACGCAACGCCAGCAGCTCGAGCCAGCGGTTCTCCGCGGCCTCGCGCTCGCGGTCGCCGCACGCCATCCAGGGTCCGTGGCCGTGACGTTCACGCCGCCCGAAGGACTCGAGGTCGCCGAGCCCGACACGACCCCGTATGGCGCGTCGCTCACGCTCGGCGGCTCGGGTAGCCGGACCGAGCGCTACAAGTCGTTCAACGGCTACGTCGAGATCGAGGTCTCGCGCCTGACGCGCACGATGCGAATGCAGGCGCAGGTCGGCGCGAGCGGCAACCTGAACCGGCAACCCGCTCTCGTGACCGAGGACGGCACCCGCGTCTCGCTCGACACCGAGCAGTGGGGCATCTTCAGCGGCGCCGAGGGTGCGTGGCTGTATTCGAAGTGCTGGTCGTTCGGCGCGGCGCTGCGCGTCGGTCGTGACGATCCGAAAGGCCAGTATCGCTACGCGTCGGGTGCACTCGCCGGCGTCGAGTGGGACAAGTACGCGGCCGACGACCCACGCGGCAATCGCCTCTCGCTGCTCTACTACGCCGGCTACAAGGTCGAAGGCTACAACATCCGCAACGAGCTCGGCGAGCGGTTCGCACAGTTCCCGGTCCACGGGCTCGTCGCGAGCGGCTCGCTGCGCAAGGACAAGGTCACGATCGGTCTCTCGCTCCAGGCGAACGGTGAGATCTTGCACCCAGGGCGCCGCCACAACCTGTCGGCCTCGCCGTACGTCGAGATCCAGCTCGGCGGGCACGTCGATCTGAACCTGTCGTTCTCGATCACGAAGCGCGAGCTGCCGGCCCCCGACGAGAACCAGATCGATCCGGCCGACTTCGAGCAACTGTCGCGGCTGTCGTATGCCGAGCCGCTGTCGATGAACGGCTCGCTGAATCTCACGATCCACTGGGACCGCACGAACGGCGCACGCAACGATCGGTTCTCCGATATCTAGTAAGCTGACGGCATGATGCGAGGCGCCCCCGAGGTAAATCTGGTCCAGATCGCGTATCGCGTGCTGCGCGAGAACGGCTTCGATCCCGAGATGCCGCAAGGCATCGAGCGCTCGATCCCGCGCGACGATCCCGGTGAGGGCACCGAGGACCTGCGCGACCTTCCGTGGTCATCGATCGACAACCACGACTCGCGAGATCTCGATCAGGTCGAGTACGCGGAGAAGCTACCCGACGGCTCGATCCGCATGCGGATCGGGATCGCCGATGTCGACGCACTGGTACCGAAGGGCTCGCCGATCGACCGCTACGCGTGGACCAACACGCTGACGCTCTACACGGGCGTCCACACGTTCCCGATGCTACCCGAGGAGCTGTCGACCGACCGCACCTCGCTGCTCGAGGATCAGGATCGCCTGGCGATGATCACCGAGATGGTGATCCGCGCCGACGGCTCGCTCGACGACGCTCGGACCCGGCTCTACCCGGCACGCGTCCGCAACCACGCCAAGCTGATCTACGAGAACGTCGGCGCATGGCTCGAAGGCAACGGCCCGCCGCCCGAGAACAAGACGATTGCAGCGCAGCTCGCGATGCACGATGACGTCGCGCAGCGCATGCGCCGCCGTCGCTACGAGCTCGGTGCGCTTGACTTCGAGACCATCGAAGCCCGGCCCGTCACCAAGGACGGCAAGATCGTCGACCTCGTGGTCACGCACAAAAACCGCGCGCGCGAGCTCGTCGAAGATCTGATGATCGCGGCGAACGGAGCCACGGCGCGCTACCTCGAGAGCCGCGGCTACTCGTCGATCCGCCGTATCGTGCGCGCTCCCAAGCGCTGGGACCGCATCATCGAGGTCGCGGCGAACCTCGGCTTCAAGCTTCCCGAGGTCCCGGACGCCGCCGCGCTCTCGGACTTCCTGACCGAACGCCGCACCAAGGACCCCGAACGGTTCGCCGATCTGTCGCTCACCATCGTCAAGCTCCTCGGCCCCGGCGAGTACGTTCTCCAGCGCTCGACGGAGCCCGACGTCGGCCACTTCGGTCTCGCGGTCGAGGACTACGCGCACTCCACCGCGCCAAACCGTCGCTATCCTGACCTGATCACGCAGCGCCTGCTCAAGGCGGCGGCGCGCAAGGAACCGCAGCCGTACTCCGACGAGGAGCTACTCGCACTCGCGGCGCACTGCACGTTGAAAGAGAACGGTGCGCGCAAGGTGGAGCGAACGATGCGCAAGGTCGCGGCCGCCACGCTGCTGTCCTCACGGATCGGCGACGAGTTCGATGCCGTCGTCACCGGCGCATCCGCGAAGGGAACCTACGCCCGGTTGTTCCGCCCGCCCGCCGAGGGTCGCGTGGTGCGCGGCGAGCGCGGCCTCGATGTCGGCGACAAGATCCGCGTCAAGCTCGTCGACACCGAGCCGACGCGCGGCTTCATCGACTTCGTCACGATCTGATCACAGCAGCGCGAAGCCCGGATACACACCGGGCAGCGCCGCCTGCGCGATCGCCGTGGCCGCTGCTGGAATCGCGTCGATGGTGGCGAGCCGCACGCGGTAGCCGGCGCGGCCTGCCCCGAGGATCTGCGCGCCGACCGCAGGTGGGATCCAGTAGCGCGGATCCACGGTATCGACGTCGCCGCGCCGCGCCGAGGTCATCGTGCAGGCAGCGGCATCGATCGCGAGCAGGCCCGTCGGTAGCGCCGTTCGCGCGCGGAACGAACCGTTGATCAGCACGTTCTCGAGACACATCGCACGCAGCGCGTCCTCGACGATCGCACGATCGAAGTCGGGGTCGGGGGGGAGCACGAGCTCGGAGAGCGGCGTCGCCGCGAGTCCGGACAGTGTGGCGCCTTTCAGATCGCCACCCGCACCTGCAACGAGAGCGAGCGCGACCCACGGTGCAGGATCGAGCGTGTTCGAGAGAAAGTGCAGCGATCGCCGAGCGCGCCAGTCGTCCCAGCCGAGGCGCACGGCCGCGTCGACGAACGATGCAGGCAGCGCCGCATCCCACGGCTCCGCCCCGCCGTGCGCGCGGATCAGCGCGCGGCTCCCAAAGGCACGCGCGAGTGCCTGCCCGATCTGCGACAGCCACGGCGCCGCGAAGATCGCATCGTCATACCCCGGGGCCGGATACGCGAACTCGCGATGCACGTGGACCCCGAGCCAGCCTGCCACGCACTCGTCGAAGTGCAGCGGCTGGAGCACGTCGCGGTCGCGCCCCAGGTGACACAGCTCGTGGATGATCGGCGTGGTCAGGTAGCGGTCGATCACCTCGTGCGGATCGTCGCCGCCGTTCGCGCGAAAATACGCGAGATCCGCGGCGCTTCCGTAGAGCAACGGCATCACGCCGCCGTAGTGCGTCCGTTCGTAGAGCACGGCGAGCGTGGACGTCCGCTTGCGATACGTCGCCGCCGTCGACGCACCGAGCGCGAGCGTCGAATCGACGCCGGCATCCGCAAGAACAGCGAACAGGCGCTCGATCGCACCAGCGAGCCGAGGCAGTCGGTTCCACGCGAGCTTCATCTCGAGGAGCGGATCGCCGCCAACCCGCTGCGCCTCACGCTGTGCGGGCATCGTCACGGTGTAGTGCCGCACCAGATTCGCGACGACCTCGGTTCTGCTCTCGCTGCGCTCGAACGCGATCGCGTGCGAGAGCGTCAGGCGGAGAGCGGCGGGGATCGCGAGAGCGCCGAGCTCGGCAGCGATCTGTTCGGCAGGCTCGGCGAACCCCGTGTGCTCGGCGAACCGGCGCCCTGCCCCGCGCGGTCGCCGCCCGACGACGACGACGTTCTCCGGGGCTGCGGCGAGCCGATCCTCGACGGGCTCGATCAGGCCGGCGGCGGCGAGCCAGCCGTGGATCGCGCTCGTCGGGTAGACATCGCCGCGCTCGGTGTAGAGCGCCATGTCGAGTGCGAACCACAGACCCTCGAGCGAATCCGCCCGCAGCTCGACGACCGCGACGGTGCCGCCGGGCGCCACGGCGCGTGCCGCAGCCGCGCACAGCTCCGCGCACTCGGTCGGTCCGTGCAGGTGCAGGAGGTTCGCGAGCAGCACGACGTCGTGATCCTCGTCGAGCGTCACGTCGCGCGCATCGCCGATGACGAAGCGCACGCGGTCTCCAAACGGCGCCAGATGAACGCGAGCGAGCGCGATCGCGTCCGCGAAATCGACGAGCGTTGCCGTCGCCGCCGGGTGGGCGTCGAGGAACGCGGCCGTGTACGTGCCCGCACCGCCGCCGAGGTCGAGGAGCTTCGTCCCGGTCACGAGCCGAGCGACCTCGCGCGCACTGTCCGCGCCCGCGCGCAGGAGGTGGTGGTGAAAGGCCGTGGGATCCGCTCCGAGCGATAGCGGTCGGTCCGCGCGCATCACCTCGGCGAGCCGTCCCCAGCCTTCCCGCACGACTTCGGGCCGCTCCGGTAGGTCGCCGCACGCCACCGCCTCACCGACCCGCACCAGCGCACCGGTCTCGACCAGCGCATCGACGAGCGCCCGCACGCGGTGCTTGCCCGTCGCGATGCCGACCGCTTCGGCCAGCTCGTCCACGGTGTGGGCTTGGATCGCGAGAGGCTCGAACAGCCCGAGCTCGTAGGCCGCGGCGACCGCTGCCTCGCGGAACAGCGTCGCGTTTGCTGCGATCGCGAAGACTCCCACGGGCTAGTTCGGCTCAATCATCCATGATCCCGACCGCGGTTTGGGGGCTATCATGGGAGCCGAGCTCGGCCGGTCCCCTACCGAGGAACATCGCAGCCTTACGTTCCGTACCAGACTGGAGGAGAATTCGTCGAATGCCGCCCCTGACTCTCATCAAGCCCGCTGGTGGAGTGGTGTTCTTCGCCCACGGTCTCAAGCTTCCGAGCCAGTTCAAGCCCCCGCAGGGCGATCCAGGACAGGACCATTACCGGCAGGCGTGGAAGCCCGCGGACAAGGTCGCGATTCCGAAGCTGATCCCGCCGTGGTTCACGCCCGCCGAGATGGGCAACAAGTACTACCAGGACACCTGCGATCAGATCGGAAACGACTTCAAGAAGTTCCACGACGCGATGATCGATGCCGTCGGGTTCGCGCACAACATGTGGCGCTTGCAGGCGAAGTTTCAGAACGTCATCGTCATGTCGCTCTCGGCGATCGGAACGCCGGGTTGCCTCAGCGGCCCGGCCCTCGAGTCGATGATCAAGAGCGCGCCGATGTGCGCGGCGATGACCGGCAACATGGCGAAGCATCGCGATGCCGTCGCGAAGGGCGTCTCCGAGTGCTTCAAGAAGTGGCAGGACATGGTCACGATCCCGGGCCTGCCCTGGTACCCGGCGTTCGTCGCCTTCCCCGGTCCGATGGCGCCGCCCGTGCCAAACATTCCGATGCCGTTGATCACCTGCCCATCGGGAATGATGGCTTCGATCTGCGCGCCGATGGAGATGAAGTCCGCGATGGGCAACGCCCTCGATGGCGGGCTCAAGAGCAAGGACAACGACAAGCAGTACGAGGCACTCCACGATGCGATCGCGACCGTGCTCTCGATCGCGTTCACCACGTGGCTCCCGATGCAGCAGATCATGGGCGTGATGGGCAAGGGACCGATCCCGACGTTCGCGCCTCCGTACGTGCCCGT
>JAYUYE010000029.1:0-5781 GCA_043752985.1 Myxococcales bacterium | reverse complement strand
CCGTCGAGGAGCCCGGCATCTACCCTGTCGGCACGCGCCGGATCGACATCGGCCGAACGCTCCAGGTCTGGTATCCGACGGTGGCCGCAGCGTCGGAGATTTCGATCGAGGCGCTCGAGATCGATCCCCTCCGGCCGCGCTACCAGGCGCTGCTGGACGCTGTGACGACAAGCTGCCCGACACGCAGGATCGATGTCGCGCTCGACGGAGAGCCCGCCCCGGGCCTGTTCCCGCTGGTCCTCGCCTCGCATTGCCACAACTGCACGCGCCTCTCGAATGCCACGAGTGCGATCCGGCTCGCCAGCCACGGCTTCATCGTGATCTCGGTAGATCACGCGGGCGACACCCTGTGGGACAGCCTCGACGGCAACGAGGGCGGGCTCACCACCGAGGCGCTCGCGGGACGCGTTGCCGATCTCCAGCGCATCCTCGACACGGAAATCGGGTTTCCGTTCGACGCGGTGGATCGCACGCGAGTCGGCGTGTTCGGTCATAGCTTTGGCGCGGTGACGGCGGGCCGGCTCGCCCAAGTCGACGATCGCGTGCACGCTGCTGCCGCGCTCGCCGCGCCGATGGAGAACCCGTTCATCCCGGGCGTGCTCGCTGCCGAGGTCGCCGAACCGGTGCTGTTCCTGGTCGCGCAGGAGGACAACAGCATCACCGAGTTTGGCAACATGTTCATTCGTCAGAACTTCGCCAAGGCACCCGCGGAGGCATGGAAGCTCGAGGTCGCCGATGCCGGGCACTGGTCCGTCTCTGACCTCACCGGGCTGATCCCGGGCTTCAAGGCGGGCTGTGGCGATGGCGTGCGGCAGACCGATGGCGAGACGTTCACGTACCTCGATCCTGAGATCGGTCGCGCGATCGCCGCGTCGTACCTGACTGGTTTTTTCCGCGCGACGCTCGACGACGATCCGGGTGCGCGCGCGTACCTCGGTCGGGAATTCCCCGACGTGATCGTTTCAGTAGAACATCACGAGTGATGGTAGTGTCGGGGAGCATGGAGGACAGCCCGGCGCTCGCTCACTTCACCGAGGTGGTGAGTCGTGAGGACTTCGCCCTCGATCAAGCGGCACTGCTGATCGGAGCGTGGGACTACCCCGAGCGGAACCTCATGGAGTACCGCTCGGCGCTCGACGAGATCGCGGAGCGCACGGCACCCGAGGTCGTGAACGCGAGCAGTGGAATCGCCCGCGCCCGCGCGATCAGCGACTATCTGTTCGATCGGCTCGGGTTCTGCGGCAACACGAACGACTACTACGATCCGCGCAACAGCTTCTTGTGTGACGTCCTCGATCGCCGCACCGGGATCCCGATCTCCCTGTCGGTGCTCTACCTCGAGGTCTCGCGCCGCGTCGGCGTGCTCTCGCAGGGCGTGAACTTTCCCGGCCACTTCCTCGTCCGCGTCGCGATCGAGGACGCGTGGCTGTTCCTCGATCCGTTCTCCGGCGGCAGGACGCTGACGCCCGCGGACCTCGAAGCGCTGCTCAAGAAGACCACCACGCCGGATGCGGTTCTCGAGCCGAGCGTGATCGCGGCGGCGAGCAAGCGGCAGATCCTGTCGCGCATGCTGGTCAACCTCGCAGGCATCTACGGGCGCAACGGCGATCTGCCGCGCTCGCTCGATGTGCTGGAGCGCCTCGCGGTGCTCGAGCCCAGCAATCCGCGGATTGCTCGCGATCTCTCGCAGCTCCGCGAGCGCGTCGTCGGGCTGAATTAGCGCTACCATCACCGGCAGATGTCCGAGACGGAGGATCCGCGCGGCCCGTTCTCGGCTGGCTCGGTCGCGAAGCAGCTCGACTACTGCACGTTCTGCCCGAAGATGTGCCGGCACGCATGCCCGGTCTCGACAGCCAGCGGGCGGGAGACGCACATCCCGCAGGTCAAGATGGACCGCATGAACCAGCTCCGGCTGGGCCGTAGCGAGTGGACCTCGGAGACCACCGATCCGCTGTGGGCATGCACCGGCTGCCGGCACTGCACGATGTACTGCGATCACGCGAACGAGCCCGGCCTCGTCTTGCTCACGGGCCGCGCTGCTGCCGTCGCGCACGGTGTCCCGCATCCCGCGCTCACCGGGTACAGCGAACGGTTTCGCGCGCGCGAGCAACGGCTGTCCGCGCAGCTCGCGACGATGTTCCCCGACCAGCTCGCGACCCAAGGCGAGCTCGGCTACTGGCCGGGCTGCGATGCCGTCGACAAGGGCGGCGCCGACATTGCCGCGGCGATGGCACTGTTCGAGCGAGTCGGACTCGAGGACGTCAAGATCGTCGAGGCCCCGCAGGCGTGCGCCGGGTATCCGCTCCTCGCCGCCGGCCATCGCGATCTGTTCCGCTGGCACGCGGGCCGGGTCGCTGCCTCGCTGCGCGGGTTCAAGAAGGTCGCGATCAACTGCTCGGCCTGCCTCTACTCGATGCGCTCGCAGTACGCCGCCGAAGGCGTCAACCTGCGCACCGAGATCGTATCACTCGCGGACGTGCTCGCGCCGGCGGCACAGAACCTCGCGTGCCCGCTCAACCGCAAGACGGTCTACTACCACGACCCCTGCTATCACGCGCGCTACAACGGGGTCGTCGACCAGCCGCGTCGCGCACTGTCACAGCTCGCCGAGCTCCGCGAGTTCGCGTGGAACAAGACCGACACGGAGTGCTGCGGTGGTGGCGGTCTGCTGCCGAAGACGATGCCCGCCGTCGCGGATCAGATGGCGAAGCGCCGGCTCGCGGAGGTGCAGTCCACGGGTGGCGGCATGGTCGTGACGTCGTGCGCGACCTGCACGTTCATGCTCCAGCGCAATGCCCCCCCGTCGGTCGAGGTCGTCAATTTGGCGACCGCGATGGCCCAGCTCTCCGAGACCCAGTTCACCGCGCCTGTGGCCGCGGCCGATCCCGACGACGCCTGACCGACGCCTGACCGACGCCTGACCGACGATCAACGCAAGAATCGCTCGTAGATCGCGAGGGCCAGCGCGGTGGCGGCGATCACATACACGAGCACGACGCCCCAGGAGCCGGTGTGACGTCGAGGCGCAGTGGGGTGCTTGACCACAGAAGGCGCACGCGTGGACCTCACCTCTGTGCCGAGGTCGACAATCACCTTCGACTCGTCGTCGACGTCGTCGGCTCGTGCCACGGGCCCGATGGTATACTGGGTGACGGGCACCTTGGGATCTGACCGGAAGCTCTGCGTCGTCTGTTCGAAGTACTACCGCTCCGATGTCGCCACATGCCCCGATGACGGGACCATGCTGGTGGTCGAAGCGGATACGGGGATCCGTGCGTCCCGCCTCGGTCACGTGATTGGCAACTACCGGCTACTGCGCGTCCTTGGCGAAGGCGGCGTGGGCACCGTGTACGAGGCGGAGCATATCCGGCTCGGTCGCAAGATCGCGCTCAAGCTGCTCCATCCCGATGTTGTCGACAACGAGGTCGTGACTCGGTTCTTCAACGAAGCACGCGCGGTCAACGAGATCCGCCACACGAACATCATCGAGGTCGAGGACTTCGTCACGACGGAGACCGGCGAGCACTACATGCTGATGGAGCTGCTCGAGGGTGAGGATCTGCGCACGGTGATCAGCCGAGAGCGCACGCTCGCCCCGGACCGAGTGGCACGGATCGGCGAGCAGATTGCCAGCGCACTCGCAGCCGTTCACGCGGTCAACATCATCCACCGCGATCTCAAGCCGGATAACGTCTTCGTGATCCAGCGCGACGGCAAGGAGCTCAGCAAGCTGCTCGACTTCGGCGTCGCGAAGTTTGCGGACGACGGCAAGGGCCTGACCCGCGACGGCATGACGATGGGCACGCCGCAGTACATGGCGCCCGAGCAGATCATCGCGGGCGAGGAAGTCGGAACGTCGTCCGACATCTACGCGCTCGGCATCCTGATGTACGAGCTCCTGACCGGCGTCACGCCGTTCAACGGTGCCTCGATTGCCGCGATCCTTCGCGCGCACGTCTCGGAGGCCGTCGTGCCGCCCTCACTCCGCCGCGACGAACCCGTCCCGAAGGTGCTCGAGGCCGTGGTCATGAAGTGCCTCGAGAAGGAAGTCGAGGATCGATTCCACACCGCGGACGAGCTCGCCGAGGCGTTGCGCGCCACCGAGCCGGTCAAGCTGTCGGGCCGCGTCGTGACGCGCGCCTCGACGCAGTCGGGTCACTCCTCGCGAATGGCGGCGGCGGCCCGCGTACCGTCGCAATCAGCCCGGATGCCCAGCCACTCCGGGCGCGCGGCGAGCGAACCGCCGGTCGCGATCGAGGCGAGCCGTCCGCGGGCCCCGCGCCGTGGCCTGCAGATGCTCCCCGCCCTCGCGATGGCTGCGGCCGCCGCGATCATTCAGTTCTGGCCGCACGGCGAGCAGGGCACGGCGAACGCCGCGACCGCGCGCACCGCGGCGGCGATCGCGACCTTTACTCCCAACGCAATCAAGCCACCGACGCCCGAGCCCGCCGCGTCGATCACCGAGATCACCCTGTCCCTTGCCTCGAAGCCGGCGGGCGCAAAACTGTTTCTCGGCCCCGAGCGCAAACCACTGGGCACGGCGCCGGCTACCATCACGCTTCCGGTCTCGCGCGAGCCCGTGACGCTGATCGCGAAGTTCGCCGATGGCCGCGAGGTCGCCGAGACGATCGTCCCCGACGGACCACACCGTGAGCTCGTGTTCGCAAGGCCCGCGGACAGGGTCGTGGAGAAGCCGCGCCCCGCGGAATCGATCGAGAAGCCGGCGCGCGCCAAGCCGACCGCTGGAACCACCGATCGCGACGCCACGCTGGATCCGTTCAAATGAGGACCTGCCCGACCTGCTCTCGGCGCTATATCGACAGTCAGTCGGCGTGCGCGCTCGATCAGGCGTCGCTCGGCGAGCCCGACGGCGATCGCAAGCTCGCCCCGGGTCTCGGCAAGGAGCTCGGTAGCTACAAGCTCGTGTCGCTGCTCGGCAAGGGCGGCATGGGCAGCATCTACATCGGCGCGCACACGCGGCTCAATCGCTACGTCGCGGTCAAGCAGGTCCGCCGCGACACGTGCTCGACCACGGCCACGCGGTTCTTCGACGAGGCCAGCACGGTCAACCGGATCAAGCACCCGAACGTCGTCGAATCGCTCGATCTCGTCGAGGACGTCGTCGACGGCGCGTACTGCGTGATGGAGCTGTTGAACGGTACGGATCTCAAGGCGCGAATCGCGGAGGGACCACTCGAGCTCGAGTCCGCGATTCACATCGGCGCGCAGGTCGCCGATGCGCTGGCAGCGGTGCACGTGCTCGACATCGTTCATCGCGATCTCAAGCCCGATAATCTGATGTTGATCGAGCGCGGTGAGCGCGATGACTTCGTGAAGTTGATCGACTTCGGCGTCGCGCAGACCGCGACGGAACCGGGTACCGGCAGCCCCGTCGGCACGGCGGCGTACATGGCACCGGAGCAGGCGGCCGGCGAGCGGGTCGACGGCCGCGCGGATATCTACGCGCTCGGTGTGCTGCTGTTCGAGATGACGACGGGCGCACATCCGTTTCCGTCAACGACCGACAGCGAGTATCTGCTGCGGCACGCAGACGATGAGCCGCCGCCGCCGTCCGACCTGCGTCCGATGCCGCGCGCGCTCGATGCAGTGATCCTGCGCTGCCTCGCGAAGGAGCCCGATAACCGGTTCCCCACCGCGGTCGCCGTCGCGGCAGCGCTGCGTGCGATCGATCTCGAGGCGACCGGCGCAGCGCCCCCACAGCGGCGGCGCGCGACGGCAACGTGGATCGCTGCAGCTGTGCTCGTGCTCGGCGCCGGCGCC
>JAYUYE010000028.1:0-5788 GCA_043752985.1 Myxococcales bacterium | reverse complement strand
CGTGAGCGCGCGAAGCTACACCGCGCCAGCTGCGATGATCCGTTCACGCAACCGCTGGGACTCGATCAGCGCCTGCGCCGTCGTGGGCCGCTTCGCCGGATCCGGATCGCCGAGCCGCATCAGATGGTGCTGGACATCGTCGGCGAGCTCCTTGCTGATGCCCGCGAACACCGCTTCCGGAAGGCGGAAGTCCTCGGCGCTGCGGATCGCGGCGGTCAGTGCACGCTGCCACGGCGTTCGCGCGGTGAGGTTCTCGAACAGCACCACCGCGCATGCGTAGATATCGGACGCCGGCGAGACCTCGCCCCGTCGCTGCTCGGGCGCCATGTAGGCGAGCGTGCCGACCGCCTCGGCCTTCTTCGCGATCGCGCCGATCTGGCCGCTGGCATCCGGCAGGTGAGCGACGCCAAAGTCGCCGAGCATCACCTCGGCGCCGGGCAGATCGACGTCGCGCCGGAACATGAGATTCGCCGGCTTGAGATCGCAGTGCACGATGCCGCGACGGTGCGCGGCGGCGAGCGCCGACAGGATCTGGCCGTGGCGCTCGATCGCGCGACGCAGGGGCCGCGGCCCACGCTCGCGAAGGACGTCGCGCAGGGTGCCGCCTGCAGCGAGCTCCATGACAATGCGTCGCGAGGCCTCGTCCATGTCGAGCACCGCGACGACGTTGGGGTGGCGTAGCGACGCCATCACGCGGGCCTCGTGGAAGAACCGCGCGAGCGCGTCGGCGCGCTCGGTGCCTGCGAGGTGCGGGTGGAGCAGCTTGACCGCCACGTCGCGATCGAGCTCGGCGTCACGTGCGAGGTAGACGACGCCGGTCGCGCCGCGCCCGAGCTCGCGCACCAGTCGATAACGCGCACCGGCTTGCACACCAGCGACGTCGCCTGCCGCGATCGTCTCGCCCGCGACCGGCGCCGAGCGGCCGGTGAGCTGGCGCAGGCGTTCGACGCGGACGCGCACGTTCGGGTAATCGACGTCGCGGCCGAGCACCGCCTCGTAGTGGCGAAGCGCGTTCTCGTGGTCGCCCTTCTTGCGCGCCTGCTCGGCGAGCAGGTAGTGCGCACGCAGCGCGTAGGGCTCCTCGCTCGTCAACCGATCGAGGTGGAGCTGCGCGGTCTCGAGCTCGCCGCGCTGCTCGTAGCGCTCGACGAGGATCGCGCGTAGCGGCGCGATCGACGCCTGCGGAATCTCGGGGATGCTGAGCAGCTTCTCCATCCACTCGATCGCGAGGCGCTCGTGGCCCGATTTCCACACGCCCTCGATCTTGTCGAGGACATCCTTGCTCGCAACTTCGTCGCGCCGCTTGCCGTCCGCGAGATCCGCGACGAGCTTGGCGAGAAAAACTTCTTCTTCGCTGCCGAGGTGCTGCGGCTCGAGCGCAGGCGGAGCCGCGATCTCGGCCGGTGCCGCGTCCTTCCTGCCGAGCAGGCGCTTCCACCACGACATGGTCAGCCGATATCGATCTCGTCACCGTCGACGACGAGGCGGTCACCGCGGATCAGCTGGACGCGCACGTCGCCGAGGGGCTCGGCGTTGAACAGGATCTGCTTTGCCGCACCGCGCCCGAGCAGCGGGCGGCCGGACTTGAACACGATATCGACCGGCAAGCCGATCGGTACGAGGTCGAGGCGCTGACCGTCGTCGCCCGCGAGCAGCGCGACGCCTCGATCGAGGCTCGATCCGCAGCGCAGGATGAGTGCGCCTGCCGCGAGCTCGAAGTCGATCGAGCACTCGTCGCCGAGGCCGAACGTGCCGGTGCCCGCGAGGGGGACTCGCCCGGCGAGCGGCAGTCCGCTGACGGTCGTGCCGTTACGCGAGTCGAGGTCGCGCAGGTGGAACGCCTCCGCGGTGCGCTCGATCTCGGCATGCTGGCGAGACACGCCACCGGCACGCAGCGTCAGATCGCAAAGCGCATCGCGACCAAGCACGAGCTTGGGTGCGGCGCACACGACGATCAGCGGCTTGCCGCGGCGCTTGAGCTCGACCTTGCCGGCGCTCAAGAGCGAGGTGTCGAGCTGGTCGAGCATGCGCCGGTATTCGCCCGCGGCCGACGCCGCACCGACGGCACGCACGAGCTCGCCGCGGGCCTCGTCGCGACGGCCGACGCGCATCGCGGTCTCGTAGTTCGCGAAGGCGTCGGCCTCGGACCGCGCACGGTCGTTCACCGCGTCGTCCTTGGACAGCGCGTACTCCATCTGTTCGACCAGGCCGCCGGCGGAGTACGCGGTCGCCGCGGCGAGGTGATCGCCGATCGTCTCGAGCGCTTCTCCTGCGGCGAGGTGATCCTCGCCGACGACGAGCAGGTCGGCCGCCTCGCGCACCTTGGTCCGATCGCGCTCGGTCGCGATCCCTTCGGCCTTCGCCGCTTCCCACACCGCGCGGCCGAGCGCCGCAGCAGCCTGGCGCCGCAGTCCCGGGTCTTCCCCCGCCCACCGCATCGCATCGCGCAGCGCCCCGATCTCGGCGAGCCGGCTGCCAGCCCGCGCGGCGCGTGCGAGGTGCATCCGCACGGCTCCGTCGTGTTCGCCCGCGAGGGCATAGCGCTCCGCCGCGAGGTCGACGTTGCCCGCGGCCTCGGCGGCGACGGCCGCCCGATAATCGGCGGAGAACATGCGACGGAAGAACGTCACGGCGTGGCCCAGTCTACCGCGGACGCGTACGAAGCAGGCGTGTCAGGGCAGATCCGGTTTCGGTGGCGGCGGCTCACGCACGACCCGGGCACCGGGCTGCTGTTCCGATCGTCGCTCCGCAGCCGCGGCGTCACGCTGATCGTCGCTCCGCAGCCGCGCTGCATCCAGCTCGTCGATCTCGCGTTCGAAAAGCTGCGCCAGGACGGGCGCGGCGACCTCGCCGGCTCGATCCGCATGTGCAACGCGATCGCGATGGCCGCGCGGTCGTGCAAGGTCGCCGGAGATCGCAGAGCCCTGCAGCAGCACGCCGAGGTCGTACGCGATGGACTCGCGCCCTCGTTCTTGCTCGCCGCCCGCCAGCGCTTCGTCAGACGAGGCTGTAGGCCAGCACGCCGAGCCACACGACGGCGAGGACCTTGATCAACCGGGACCGCCAGCGCATCGAGCGCGGATCGCGCCGGTTGCGAAGGATGAAGATCGCGACGAGGAGCACGAGCACGACCGCGAGGAACAGCGTCTTCATCGGGGAAGGTTCTGACTGAACTTGGCCTGGTAGTCCTGGGCCAGCTTGTCGAGCGCCGCCCGGTCCTTCGCGCGACCATACGCCTTCGCGAGGGTGCGCCAGGCCTGACCGAGGTCGGGATCGACCGCGATCGCCTTCTTGAGAAACTCCACGCCGGCCTTGGTGCCGCTCGCATCGCGGAGCGCGAGCACGCCCGACAGGTAAAGCGCCCACGACTCGTTCGGATCCGCGGCGAGCGCGCGCTTGCACGCGGCGCGTGCCGGTTCGATCGCACCCGTGCGCAGCGATAGATCGCAGTGCATGGCGGCCAGGCCCGAGGCACCGGGCCATTTCTTGTCGGAACCGGCGAGTGCCTTCTCGGCATCGACGAATTTTCCGGCGTTGATGAGATCCCGTGCCTGCTTCACCGACGCGACGAGGGCTGCTTCCTGCTCGGGAAGGACCGTCTTCGTGCCCCGAGGTACCCCGTAGCGTGCACGCGTCTGCGCGAGCGAGACGGCGATCGGATCGTTGGTGAGCTTGGCTTTCGTGATGGCGTCCTCGGTCCAGGTCAGCGCGCCCATCTCCTGATAGACGGCGATCACGCGACGCCACGCGACCTCGGCGTCCGCCGGCAGGTTCGCGATCTTGCCCTCGGCCTGCGCCAGCTCGGCGCGCGCGGCCGCGAAGTCCTCGGCTTTCGAGAGCGCCTCACCGACCGCGAGGTGCGGCGACGGATCGCCGGGCGCGAGCTCGCTGACCCGGTTGCACGCGGCGCGCGTGACCTTGTCGCTCGGGCCCGACTTCGCGATCTGGATCTCGCACTTCAGGAGGTGCATCGATCCGTTGCCCGGATACGCGGACAGCAGGTTCTCGAGGTCGCTGAGTGCGGAGTCGATTGTCTCCTTGCGGCGCGCGAGCTCCTTGATCCGGGTGATGTGATCGTATGCGGCGGGGGGAATGTCGGTCGCGGTCTTGCCGGCCTTCTTCGCGTCGATCACGTTGCGGAGCGTGGTCACGACCTGCTCGCGATCCGGCGCGATCCAGCCGCCCCACTCGGACTTCTCGATCGAGGCGAGCAGCGCAGCCGCGACCGTCGCGATGGGCTCCTCGGCGAGCCGCGCGTCGAGCGAGAGCGTCAACAGCTCGCGCGTCCGATCCGCGAACGAGGTCTGCTTCGCCGAGTACGACGGGTGGAGGATCCACGCCGGATCTGATTCCGCGATGCCGCCGAGCGTGACCGCGAGGTGATGCAGCAGGATCACGCTCTGCTTGTGCCGGCGATGTGCGGCGAGGACTTCGGTTCGCTCGGCTTCCTTGAGGTCGGGCAGCGACTCTGCGAGCGCCTCGGTCTCCGGCTTCTCGGCCCATGACCTCACGATGATGTGCTTGCCGAGGGGCCGAGAGTCACCGAGCTCGCTCATCGCTTTGCTCGCGACGTCGTTCGCCGCGATGTAGCCGATCACCCAGGTCACGTCGTCGCCCTTGTCGGCTTCGATCAGTGCGCGCAACGCTTCGCGCGGCTCACCGCTGCGGCCCCAGTCCTTGACGTCGGCCACCGTGATGCGCGCGCCGATCAGCGGGGTCAGCAGCTGGCTCGCGTAGTCGATCTGCTCGGTGATCTCGTCCTTCCACCGCGGCAGCGCGCGCTCACCGGGATCGACCCAGACGCGAACCTTGACGGTGCGTGGATCGCCTTCGCGCGGCTTCGTCGCCTCGAGCGTTGCCGGAAGCTGCTTCGTCAGGTCGACCTCGGAGTGCTCCTTGAGCTTCGGACCGCCGCACGCCATGGCGGCGTAGACGACGAGCGGGAGCGCGCGCGCGCGTTGCATCCAGGGGACTTTCCCCGCTGATAAGCGATCGTGCAAGGCGTAGACTGCGCCGGTGTTAGTCCTCGACGAGCGAATCCTGGCTGATGGCACGCACGCGCGAACACACGCGACCGTGCTCGGGGACCGGGTGCGGATCCGCGATGACGACGGGACCGCCGGCGAGCTGTCGGTCGCGGCGCTCGACAAGGTGATGACCCGCTACGGGCGCGAGCTCGAGGCCGGGATCGCGCTCGACGGCCAGACGTTGGACCTGCCCGGTGGCTATCGCCTGCGGAGGCTGCGATTCCACGCCGTGGTCGACACCGAGGGGCGCGATTATCTCGTGTGGGAGCGGCCCGGCGGGGAGCCCCTGGCCGCGATCGGTGCGATGGTCACCGCAGCCCTGCGATACCTGGTGTTGCGCATCGAGGGCGAGCACTCTCAGGAATCTGAGACCTGAGCCGGCGTAGGGCACAAATTCGAGGGGTGGGACGGGCAGTTAGCTCACTGTCGTCGGGTACTTGAACGTGGCACGGCGGCTGCTTTCAATATGCCCGATGTCCCGGTGGCTGATCATGCTCGTCCTGACGGTGGCTCCGGCCATGGTCCTGGCGCAGCCTGCTCGGCCGGCGGCGACGGCCAAGGCGCAGGACGATCTGCGCTCGGTCGAGCGCCGGGTCGTTCAGCTCACCGCGGCGCACAACGTCCTCGCGACTCAGTACGCGGCGCAGCTCGAAGCGATCGACCGGCTGAAGAAGCAGCGCAAGTCATGGCGCCAGGAGCGCGAGCTCCGCACGGCGCTATCCGACGCGAACGACACTGCGATCAAGCTCGCAGCGAGCAAG
>JAYUYE010000027.1:0-5790 GCA_043752985.1 Myxococcales bacterium | reverse complement strand
CCTCGTCCTTGCCGAGGTAGAAGCCGACGTCGACATCGAGCGACTTGACGAGGCGCTGGGCGAGCGCGTTCGTGACCTGATGTCCGAGAATGATCGCGCCGGCGTACGCCTGAGTCTCGCGCTTGACCACGGGCGCCGCGGTCACGAGATAGAGCGTGCCGTTGTGCGCCCACAGATCGTCGCGCAGGTATCCGGCGAGCGCATCGTCCACGAGCGGGCGGCCCGCGGCGACATCGCCGAACTCGTTCTGATCGAGCGCAACGCGAGCCACGACGCGGCCGCGCTTGTCGATCAGCACGGCGAAGTCGGGCTTTCGCTTGCCTTCCATTTCCACCATCACGGCTTCGCCGACGGCTCGCACCTGCTTCATGCGAGCCTCGTCGATCGTGGCTGCACCCGAGGCGGATTCGAGCGCTGACACGATCTCGGCCTTGCTCGCGAACGCGCTCGCGAGCTCCACGCGGTTGCGTGCATCGTCTCCGAGGAGGATGTCGATCACCGTGCACGCGACGACGAGCCGCTGCTTCTCGTTCTCGACGTGCGCGCGCTCGGCGGGGCGCGGCATCACGAGGGCGACCGTCAGTGCGATCGTGGCCGCGAGGGCGATCAAGAAGAACCAGATCTTGGAGAAGAACACGGGGACCTAGTTTTTCTTCGCCGCGGCGAACGCCGGGACCTTGGGAGCCACTTCGGTCTTGCCCTTCGATCCGACGGCGACATCGGTCGTGCCGTCGAGCCAGGCGGTCTTGTAGAAGATCCTGAGCTTGTAGTTGCCCTCGGGCACGTCGGCGAGCTCGAACTTGCCGCTCTCGTCGACGGTGGCCACGTACGGCGACGTCACGGTGACGAGCGTGCCGCGCAGGTGCGCCGCGTCCTTGTCGGCGATCGTGTAGACCTTGGCCTCGGCGACGCGGAACGACTTGGGGCCGGTCGGGTTGATCGGACCGCTCGGGACGAGGTTTGCGTCCTCGAGCGCAACGAGCGTGCGCGCGGTCTTCGATACGTTCTTGATCACGACCTCGGCGCCGATCGGCGCGATCATCACGGGGCGGGCGAACGACTCGCCGACGAGCTCCCAGGTGATTTGACCCGGCGCGGCGCCCTTCTGCGCGCCCTCCGCCTGCTCCAGGACGACCACCATGTACGGCGTGACCGCGACCGGCCGCGGCTCGGCGAGCGGATTCTGGACGCGTTCGAGGAATCCTTTCGTCGCCGCAGGCTCGCGACGTGGAAGCTCCTTGGGCAGGTCGAGCTTGCCGCTGACGGAACCCGCCTCGACGGGCCCCATGGCAACAAGCGACCCAAACACCACGACACACACGCGAAGCGTCAGGAACATGCGCCGGCAAATCCTAGTGTGGCGATGCTCCCGGCCGCAACCGGCGGTGCCCGCGATCGATAGGTGCCCACATGTCAGGCGCCCGCGACCGTCCTCTTCTGCTGGCTGCTGCGTTCGCCCTCGGGATCGCTCTGGCACGCGGCGTCGGGCTTCCGCCGGGGATCGGGTGGTTGTTCGTGGTGGCCCTCGCGCTCGCAGCGCGCCGGCATCGTGGGTTCGTGGTGGCAGCCATCGTCGCCGCTGGCGTTGCGATCGGAGCACCCGGCACGCGGGAGCTCCCGGCCGGCGTGGTCGCGGACGATCGCCACGTCGATCGCATCGTCGGCGTGATCGCGGGGCCGATCGTCGGGACCCGGTACGGCACGGGAGCGACGCTCCGGACCGCCGCGGCCGACGTCTGGATCTGGTCTGACGCGACACTGGTGCCCGGCGCCCAGGTCGCCGTCACCGGCCGGGTCCGCACCTCGGCGACCGGCTTCGAGCTGACCGCGATCGAGATCGAGCACCTCGGCGACGCCGCGACGGTGCGCGACCGCGCGTGGCGCTGGGCCGCCGCGACCCAGGCGCGCTGGTCCTCCGAGATCGACGCCGCCGGTGGCGAGCCCGCTGCGCGCGCTGCACTCCGCGGGATCACCGTGGGAGATCGACGTGCCATTCCTGCAGCGCTCGACGACCGCTGGCGCGCGGTCGGGATCTACCACGTGCTGTCGGTCAGCGGCCTGCACCTCGCGGTGATCGCCGGCCTCGTGTTCGCAGCGCTGCGCCGGCTGATCGCGGCTTCGCCGTGGGGCGGCCGCGTGCGTCCTGCTCGGTGGGCCGCGCCCCCTGCCCTCGCGATCGCGATCGCATACACCCTCGTCACCGGCGCACAGCTGGCGACGCTGCGCGCGCTCGTCGTGATCGCGCTCGTCCTGATCGCCGCGATGCTCGAGCGTCCGATCCGTCTCGTCGATGCGCTCGGTGCTGCCGCGCTCCTGCTCCTCGCGTGGCGGCCGCAGGATCTGTTCGATCCATCGTTCCAGCTGTCGTTCACCGCGGCGTTGACGCTCGCGCTCCGTCCCGCGTCCACGCAGCGCGGCGTGCGCGGCTGGCTCGTGCGCGGCCTCGCGACCTCGGCGTGGGTCACGATCGCGACCGCACCGATCACCGCGTTTCATTTTCACCAGGTCACGCCGGGGGGCATCGTCGGAAACCTGGTGCTCACGCCGTTCGTCGAGCTGCTCGCATTGCCGCTCGCACTCGCGGGCATCGCGCTCGGGCTCACACCACTCGTGCGCGCCGCAACCGTGATCGTCAGCGAGGTCGATCGGATCGCGGAGCTCCTCGCGCGGGTGCTGCCGGTCGGTGCGATCGCCGTCGCCGGTGCGGTCACGCTCGCCGTCCTCGTCGCACTGTCCTTGCTGCTCGCGTCGCGCGCCCATCGCACGCGATTCGATGCGATCGCGTGGGCCGCGCTGTGCGTCACCTGGGCGCTCGCTCGCACGCCGCCGCCGCCCGGTGCGCTTCGCGTGACGTTCCTCGACGTCGGCCAGGGCGACGCCGCGCTGATCGAGCTCCCGGACGGCGACGTCTGGTTGATCGATGCCGGTGGCCACCCGAATGGACGCAGCCTCGCCGCCGCGAGCGCACCGGCCGAGGCGATCGCGCGTGCACTCACGGCGAGCGGCCATGACCGGATCGACCTCGCCGTGCTCTCGCACCCGCACCCGGATCACTATCTCGGGCTCGCTGCGATCTCGGTCCCGATCGGCGAGCTCTGGTCGGCGGCCGAGCCCGGCCCGCCGGTCGCGGATCGCGGCGGTGCACTGCCGTCGTTCGGCCAGATCGCGAGCGTGCTCGCGGCACGCGGGACCCGGCTCGTGCATCCGCTGCTCGGTGTCGCGCGGAGCCAGGCCGGGGTCGAGCTCGTGGTCTGGGCGCCCCGCTATCAGCCGGTCGCGAACGGCCCGATCGTCAGCGGTGCGGATCCGGTCCGCTCGGTCAACGACAACTCGCTCGTGATCGCGATCCACTACCGCGGCCGCGCGCTGCTGTTCACCGGCGACGTCGAGGCGGAGGGCGAGGAGCTCCTCGTTGCGGCGGGGATCGGCGCGGTCGACGTCGTCAAGGTGCCCCACCACGGCAGCCCGACCTCCTCGTCGGTTGCGCTGGTCGCCGCAACCCGGCCCTCCATCGCCGTGATCTCGTGCGGCCGTGGCAACACGTTCGGGTTCCCGTCGGTCGACGTGATCGCGCGCTGGCAAGCGGCAGGTGCCCGCATCGCGCGGACCGATGTCGACGGCGCGATCACGGTGGTGGTCGACGCCGCAGGCAGGCTGTTTGTGGTTGAATGAACAGGTGGTCAGCTTCGACGAAGCTCTGGCGAATGGCGCCGATGCGCTCAAACAGGGCAGGCTCGATGTAGCGCAGCGGTCGTTCCGCATCGCACTCGACGAACAACCCGGCAACTCGCGCGTGCTCGCGTTGCTCGGCCTGACGTACTTCCGCGGCAATCAGTTCGACGAGGCACGCCTGATCTACGAGCAGCTCGTCGACAAGGCGCCGACCGACCCGTCGCACCGCTTGAACCTCGGGCTCGTCTATCTCAAGGTCAACGAGTCCGACAAGGCGATCAACTCCCTCGAGGCGAGCCGCGCGCTCGATCCGAGCCAGGGTCGCGCGATCAGCTACCTCGGCCTCGCCTATGCGCGCGCGGGCCGATACGCAGAGGCCTATCGGTCCTTCCTCCTCGCGGGGCAGAACGAGCTCGCGAGCGAGATCGAGACCAACCTGACGCCGGGTGAGCGCGACGGCATCAACAGCCAGCTCGGGCGAACCCCGCCTCCCCCGGTCGAGCCGCTCGCGGTCCCACGAACGCAAACGCCCTTCGCCCGCCCCAAGCCGCCGAGCGCGCCGCCAAAGTCCGCGCCCACCCAGTCGCAGGAGTTCGACTCGCCGCAGCTCTCGCATCCCGAGATCGTGATCGAGAGGCTGACGTCGAGCTCGCTGTCGGTGCCGATGGTCCCGGCACGCTCGGGCGCGAGCATCCCCGATGCGCCGCCCGTCGCGCTGGCCCCGCCGTTCTCGGACTCGATGCAGTTCATTCTTCCCAAGCCCGACGCAGCCGCACCGCAGGCGGCTCACGACGGCATCTCGATGATCTCGCAGGCGGTCGCCGCCGCCGCGCCGATTGCGACCGCGAGCTCACCCGAACGTACGAAGGCCGGCGGTACGCCACCACGTCCGCTGTCCGAGCTCGCGACCGACGAGCTCGTGCGTCCCGAGGACGGCGATGATCGCTTCGAGATCGCGCCAAACGGTGCGCTCGTGATCCGGGTTTCCGATCGCGTGATGACGCGGCTCGACGGCATTCACGTCACCGGCGGCGATCTCAGCTACGAGGTCGCGATGCGGCGCTCGCGTGGGAGTCAGACCCACGAGCGCTTCGACTACGGCGGCACGCCGCTGCACTCCGTCACCGGCGAGGGCTATCTGATCGCCGTTCCCGGCAAGCAGACGTTCCACGCCGTGATGCTCGACGACGACATCCTCTACCTGCGCGAGGACCTCGTGTTCGCGTTCGAGTCCTCGCTGCGCTGGGAGAGCGGCAACGTCCCAGGCCTGCGCGGCAAGCTGCCGGTCGTTCAGTTCCGCGGTGACGGTGCGCTCGTGATCCGCGTGTCGCGTCCCCTCGTGCGGGTCAAGCTGCCCGCCCAGGGCGTGCTCTACGTCGACGCCGATCGCCTCGCCGGGTGGATCGGTCGCGTGATTCCGCGCGCGGTCGTGCCGCCGAGCGGCGGACCGATGGGCCTGATGTGCGTGGAGTGCACCGGCGAAGGCGTGGTGCTCGTCGAGCCGCAGCCCGATCGCGAGACCGCCGCCCAGTTCGTCGTGACCGCCGCGCCTGCACCCGCGGCAGTGCCGCGCCCGACGCCGCCGCCACCGCCGCCCGCGCCGACGGAGGTCGATCTTGATCTCGACATGAGCTCGGTAACCGGCGACGAGCCCGAGGATCCGTCCGCGCCATCGGATGCCGTCAAGGCGGCAGCGCTCGAGGGACCGTCGGGAGATCCGGAAGCAGCGATCGACGCACTCGACCGCACCGACGAGATCTAGATGGCGCTCGCGCCCCTCGAGGGTGCTGCGCGGCTCGCCGGGCTGCGCGGTCGTGTGCTGCTCCACTCCGGGCGCGATGACGACGGCCTCGGTCGCTGGTCGTTCGCCGCCGCCGAGCCGGTCGCCACGCTGATCGGCCGCGGCCATTCGCTCGTCGAGCTCGACGCCAATGGACGGCCGGCGCGCCGGTTCACCGCGGATCCGCTCGAGGCGGCCGAGGCGTTCCTCGCGACGCACGGCTGCACGCTCGGCACCGTCGGCACTCCGGGCGCACCGCCGATGCCGCGCGTGATCGGGTTCCTCGGCTACGACCTGGCGCGCGTCGTGGAGCGACTCCCCGGCGGTCCTGACCTCGG
>JAYUYE010000026.1:0-2249 GCA_043752985.1 Myxococcales bacterium | reverse complement strand
GTACCGCCTTCGATGCCTGCCGGTTGCCGCTCGCCTTGCTCACGCCGCAGGGCGTGATCGTCGCGGCGAACCCGGCGTTCGCGAAGTTCGTGATGGGCCTGTCCGTCGAGGTCGAGGGCCTGCCGGTGAAGTCGACTGCGCTCGCGAACGCCTGGGGCTCGGCGGAGCGCGACATCCGTCGCACGATCGAGGGCAACCCGATCCGTCGGATCATCGAGATCGACGTCTCCGAGGGCGAGGTCCGCCGGCTCCTGCTGTGGCTCGACGCGGTGTCCGAAGAGCACGTGCTCCTCGGTGTCCAGCCGCTCGAGCTCTGACGAGCCGACGACGCATCGGTACGCACCACGGCACCCGACAGCGCCCCCAGGGGCAGCGGCCGCAGCGGCAGTGCTCGGTACCGCGCAGAACCTCAGGCGCCCGGCGGACAGTTGGTCAAACCAGCACGGGCTTCGGGAACAGACTGTGACCTGCTACCGTGAAGGTGTGTATCGCAGGCTGTTGCTAGCCTTCCCCGCATGTCTGGGGTGCGGGCGCTTCAACTTCGATCCTCTGCTGGAGACGGGCGACGCCGCCAACGATGCAGCCCTCGTCCGCTGCACCAACGGCGCGGCGTTCGCTTCTCGCACGGACTACGGCACCGGTGCGATGCCGTACAGTGCGGTAATCCACGATCTCGATGCGGACGGAGACCTCGACGTGGTCACCACCGCGTGGTCCGTCGGCGCGATCAACGTGCTGCTCGGAAACGGCGACGGAACGCTTCAGCCGTTCGTGAGCTACGCGGTGCCGCCGCGGCCTGTCTCGATCGCCGTGGCGCGGATCAACGCGGATGGCGCGCCAGACCTCGTGGTCGCCACCCAATTCGGGATCAGCGTGCTCATGAACCGGGGCAACGGAGCGTTCGATCTCGGGGTCAACTACTCGACCTCCGCGAGCAGCGACATCGTCGCAGCCGACTTCGACCGCGATGGAGACACCGATCTCGCGGCAACAACCCTCGGCGGGGAGCTCATCGTCTACACAAACGACGGCAGCGGTATCTTCACGTGGGTCGTGGTTCCGGCAAGCGGCTCGGGTCATTTCGGACTGGGTGGGGGGGACGTCGATGCCGACGGCGACCTCGATCTCGTCACGGCGGGCGAGCTCTCGGGCAATGTCTCGATCTTGACGAACGACGGAGCTGGGAACTTCCTGGCAACCGCGACGTATGGGTCCGTGCAGAGTAGCGAGATCGCGGTCGGCGACTTCAACGGCGATGCGCGGCCCGACCTCGGAATAATCAGCTCCACGAGAGTCGGCGTCGAGGTGCTGTTGAACACCGGCCCCACCTTCGCGCCCTCCATGCTCTTCGCGACGATCGCGGTCGGATCCGACGTGTCCACCATCGACATCGATGCCGACGGAGATCTCGATCTGCTCGTCGCGGACGGTCCGGACGAGAGTGCGAGCGTCCTCGCCGGCGCCGGTGACGGGACCTTCTCGGCGCCCACGACCTATGCTGTCGCATCGGAGCCGTCGTCGGTGGCCGCCGGCGACCTCGACCAAGACGGTCACCTCGACCTCGTCGTTTCCAATGTTCTCGCGGGCTCGGTCAGCGTGCTGCTCGGCCGCTGTCTGTAGTGCGACCGGCGCGAGAACGACGGCGCGCGACGGTGCATCGGCATCCACGGTCAGCAGCAGTGATCCCCTCCGCACGCAGCAGGTGATCGGCCAGCAGATGCTGTGTCTGTTCGCGATCGTCACGCAGCCGACATCGCTTGCTCCTCGTCGGGGAGGCGACTACGTTCCCCGGTGATGAAAGTAGCCGCATTCGCGCTCGCCGGCGCCGCACTTCTTGTCCCCGCCTTCGTGCTCGCCGACCAGGCTAAACTCAAGCCGCCCGAACAGACACCCGATCCGAAGATCGAGTTCGAGAAGTACACGCTGCCGAACGGCCTCGAGGTGCTGCTCGTCCCCGACAAGAGCGTGCCGCTCGTCGCGGTGACGGTCTGGTATCACGTCGGCTCGGGCAACGAGACGTACGGCAAGAGCGGCTTCGCGCACCTGTTCGAGCACATGCTGTTCCAGGGCTCGAAGCACGTCGGCGTCGACAACCACTTCGACATTCTCAAGAAGATCGGCGTCGCGGACGTCAACGGCACGACGAACCCTGATCGGACGAACTACTACGAGGTCGTGCCGAGCAATCAGCTCGAGACCGCGCTGTGGCTCGAGAGCGATCGCATGGGGTATCTGCTGACGCCGCCGAA
>JAYUYE010000025.1:0-2251 GCA_043752985.1 Myxococcales bacterium | reverse complement strand
TCACGGCGGCGTACGCACCGATGTACTTGCGCAGGCGATGGGTGAAGACGTCGATCGCGAGACGTGCGCGTGGATCGCCGCCGTCGGCCGCGGTCTGGATATCGCGGAAGTCCGCGCCGATGCCCGACAGCCCCGCGAGACCCGACTCGCGATTGAGGAGCTGGTCGATCTTGTCGAACGACATGCCGTCACGCGCGAGCTGCAGCGGAATCGCCGGATCGAGATCGCCCGAGCGAGTTCCCATCACGAGACCTTCGAGCGGCGTCATGCCCATCGACGTCTCGACGGAGATTCCGCCGTCGATCGCACACACGCTCGCCCCGCCGCCGAGGTGACACGTGATCAGCTTGAGCCGCGAGAGATCGGTACGCAGGTGCTCCGCCGCGGACAGCGCCATGAACTGGTGGCTCGGTCCGTGGAAGCCGTAGCGCCGCACGCCCTTCTGCAGATACAGCTCGTGCGGCACGGCGTAGATGAACGCGTGCGGCGGCAGCTGCGCGTGGAACGCGGTGTCGAACACGGCGACGTGCGGGACGTTCGGGAACACCTCGCGCGCGGCGCGGATGCCGGCGAGGTTGACGGGGTTGTGAAGCGGCGCGAACACCGAGACTTCCTCGATGATCGCCTCGACCTTGTCGTCGATCTTGGTCGAGGTGATCAGCTTCTCGCCGCCGTGGACGACGCGATGGCCGACGGCGCCGAGCGCGCTCGGCTCGGGGAGCGGGCCACCGGGGCGCGTCAGGTGCTCGAGGATTGCCTTGAGCGCGTCTGCAACACTGCCGCCGTTGACCGCGACCGAGCCGTTCTCGTGAATGTGCACCGCATCCGGAGTGCCCATCCGCTCGGCCGTGCCGACCGCGAGGCGAGACTCGGTGTCCATCTCGTAGAGGTTGTACTTGACCGACGTGGAGCCGACGTTGACGACCAGGACCTTCATCGTCGCTGATGCTAGCGCATCGCGGCGATCGTTCGCTCGAGCGAGGTCTTCCGAGCGGTGAGATCTGGCACCAGGGTCGACAGCATCAGCTCCGAGGCAGCGTGCTCGCGGGCGAGCGCGCGCAGGCCATCCGCGACCTTGGCGGGCCCACCGATCACCGCGCCTGCGAAGAACTCGTCGAGGATCATCTGCTCGGCAGGCTTGAACTCGTGGCGGAGCGCCTCCTCCACCGTGGGGATCGGCGCGCGCTTGCCGGTCCGGCTGTTGACGATCGCGACCCGCATCGGCGCGGCGAGCCGATTCGCTTCCTCGTCCGTCTCCGCACAGATCGCGGTCACTGCGAGCATCGCGTACGGCTCGGCGAGCTGAGCCGAGGGCTGGAAGCTCTTGCGATAGTGCGCGATCGCCGCGTTCGCGTGGCCCATCGTGAAGTGACCGGCGTACGCGTACGGCACACCGAGCTCCGCCGCGATCGCCGCGCCGGCGAGCGTGGAGCCGAGCATCCAGAACGACGAGATCCGGACGTCCGACGGCATCGGCGTGATCTTGATGTACGGGTGACGCTCGGGAAAGCTGCCGCGCTCGAACGCGAACAGCTCGGCGAGCAAGTGGTTGACGTCGGGGTTGTCGGACCGGCGCAGCGCGGTTGCGGTCAGCGGATCGGTGCCCGGTGCGCGACCGAGCCCGAGATCGATCCGCCCCGGGTAAAGCGCCTCGAGCGTCCGGAAGATCTCGACGACCCGGAGCGGCGTGTGGTTCGGCACCATGATCCCGCCCGCACCGACGCGGATCCGCGAGGTCACCGCGGCGACGTGCGCGATCAGGACCTCGGGCGACGACGTCGCGATCGACGCCATGTTGTGATGCTCGGCGAACCAGTAGCGGGTGTAGCCGAGACGATCGGCGAGCTTTGCGAGCTCGACCGATTCGCGGATCGCCTGACTCGGCGTGACCCCCGCGCCGACAGGTGACAGATCGAGCACGGACAGCGGGATGCTCATGCGCGCAGCGTGGCCGATCCTATCGAAAGGGGCACGCCGCGCCGCCGTGATACTCCCGGTGCATGAAGCGGATCATCGGCTGCGTTGCGCTTGCGGCGTGCGGTCCCTCGCTCGCCGATCGTGTTGACGCCGGCGCGATCGACAGTTCCGGTACAGATGCGTCGATCGTGGATGCGCGGCCAAACGTCAGCGGGCCGGTCAACGTCGTGATCACCGCGGACAACGCGTACAGCTTCGGCTACGGCACCGCTGGCGGCATCACGAACTTCACGCAGGGCCAGCGCGCGCAGACCGCGGGGCAGATCTTCAACTG
>JAYUYE010000024.1:0-2252 GCA_043752985.1 Myxococcales bacterium | reverse complement strand
GTCGCTTCGCCGGACGGTTCGCGCGTGCCGTGTCGATCGCGGCCTCGATCTCGGCGATCACGCGGGTCGCATCGGCCTCGCGACCGAGCTTGCCGCCGATCAGGGTCAGCGCCTTCTTCACATCCGGCATCGCGTGAATCGGGCACTCGACCGTCACCAGCCCCGCATCGCGCATCGCACCTGCCGCGGGGCCGTGCACGTCATCGACGACGACGAGTGTCGGCTTGAGCGAGACGATCGTCTCGAGGTTCGGCGACAGGAAGCTGCCGACCTTCGGGAGCGCCGTGACCTCGGGCGGGTAGGTCGAGTAGTCATCGACGCCGACGATCAGCGGAGTCGCGCCGAGCGCAGCGAGAACCTCGGTGGCCGAGGGTGTCAACGAGATCACGCGGATCTGTGCCGATTGTGGGGCCGGCGCGGCTTCCTCACGACGCGAGCAGCCGAGGACGAACAGAAGGACGAGCCACCAGCGCACGGCCGACTCGTACCACGCTATCCTCGTGCCAGTGGCAGGCGTGGATCTCAGCGGCGCGATCCTCGACGGTCGATACAAGGTGCTCGAGGCCATCGCCGAGGGCGCGATGGGCGTGGTCTATCGCGCCGAGCGGCTGAAGCTCGGCCGGATCGTCGCGATCAAGGTTCTCCACGACGAGCTTCCGAACGAGCTGTCGAGCCGCAAGCGGTTCGAGATCGAGGCGATGGCCATGGCAAAGCTCGAGCACCCGCACTGTGCGGCCGTGCTCGACGTCGGCATGCACGAAGACAAGCCGTTCGTCGTGATGGACTTCGTCAGCGGCCAGGATCTCAAGACGTTGATCGCGCAGGGCAGGGTGCCGCCGGCGCGCGCCGTCGAGATCATGCGCCAGGTCCTCTCGGGCCTCGCGCACGCGCACGAGCTCGGGATCATTCATCGCGACATCAAGCCCGCGAACATCGTCCTCTCGCAGAAGGCCGGCCTCGGTGATCACGTCAAGGTTCTCGACTTCGGGCTCGCGCGCCTGCAGGCAGAGACCACGTCGCCGCTGACGACCGGGATTGTCCTCGGCACACCGGCGTACATGGCGCCCGAGCAGATCCGCGGCACCGCGATCGATGCGCGTGCCGATCTCTATGCGTGCGGCGTGCTGCTGATGGAGCTCGTGACCGGCAAGAAGCCGTTCCACTCCGAGAAGGACGATCCGATGGAGGTCGTATCGATGCACCTCAAAGTGCCGCCGCCGAAGCTCGCGGACCTCGCACCCGGCGTCGAGTTTGGTGGACTCGAGGCGATCGTCGCGCGCGCGCTGGCGAAGGCGCCGGCCGAGCGGTTCCAGAGCGCGCAGGAGTTCGTCACCGCGCTCGAGGCGACCCGGTCTGGCCCGATCGCGATGGCGGCGGATGTGCGCTCGGGACCCGTCAGCATCGCGAGCCCCGCGGTCAGCGACTCGATGTTCATTCCGCAGGGCGAGACCCGGCTCGGCATGGTCGCGGTCGCCGGCAGCGACGGAGTTCCAGGTTCGATGCCACGCGCGGCGGCGAGCGGACCGATCCCCACGAGCGGGCCGGTAACCTCGACGCACCAGGGCGTCCCGAGTGGTCCGCTCCCCACGGGCGCGGCAGCTCGCCCGGTCGTCGGCAGTCCAGGTGGCGTGGTGTCCTCGACGCAGCAGGGCGCGGCGAGTGGTCCCGTTCCAGCGGCCATGCCGAAGGTCGCGAGCGGTCCGGTCTCCCCGAACGCGTTCCTTCGCGCCGAGACGCCGCCGCCGGTTCTCGGGGACATCGCGCCCCTGGAGTCGCCGGTGATCCCGCAGCGGCCCGACACCGATCCCCTGATCAGCGTGACGCCGTACAGCGTCGCGCCGATCCAGCTCGGCTCCCCGCGCAACCCCGACGGCTTGCCGTACACCAAGCGCCAGCTCGCGATCGCGGGCGGTGGCCTGCTCGCGGTGATCCTCCTGATCGCGATCATCGCCGGCACCCGGGGCGGTGGCAGCAAGGAGGCGGCGGTCGCCAAGCCGACCATCGCCGGCAGCGGCGAGATCGAGATGGACCCGATCACCGCAAACGATGCGGCGCAGACGATCGCGCGCGCGGCCGAGCTCTCCGGCAATGGCGAGCGCGAGGCGGCGATCGATCTGCTGACCAAGGCGCGCAAGAAGTACCCCGCCAACGCGGACCTGCCGTACCACGCGGGCAAGCTCTACTTCTCCAAGCTGTGGTGGACCGACGGCCTCAAGAGCTTCCGCGATGCGATCCGGCTCGAGCCGACCTAT
>JAYUYE010000023.1:0-5796 GCA_043752985.1 Myxococcales bacterium | reverse complement strand
GCGTTGCGGCGAAGGACGTGATGCTCCACATCCTCGCGACCTACGCGAAGCGCGAGGATACGCTCAACCGGGTGATGGAGTTCGGCGGCGAGGGATTGTTCGCACTGTCGCCCGACGAGCGCGCCACGCTCGCGAACATGGCGACCGAGTGCTCGGCACGCGGCTCCGTCATGGAGGTCGACGACACGATGCTGCGCTGGATCGCGGAGCGCCGGCCAGGCGTCGAGATCGACGAGCTGCGCAGGAAGGTCGTCACCCCGGACCCGGGCGCGCATCACGACGGTGGCGTGCACGTGATCGATCTCGGCGCGATCGCTCCGATGGTGGCCACGCCGGGCGACCCGGATCACGGCATCGCGAGCGACCCGAAGAACGGCGCGCTGATTCCCGAGATCGGGACCGTCAAGATCGACATCGCCTACGGTGGCTCGTGCACCGCCGGCAAGCGCGACGACATCGAGATGTACGCGCGCGTGATGGCCGAGGCCGAGCGCGCCGGGAAGAAGATTCCCGACGGCGTGAAGTTCTACATCCAGTTCGGCTCGCAGGACGTCGAGGCCTTTGCGCAGGCGCAGGGCTACACGGATCTGTTCAAGCGCACCGGCGTCGAGGTGATCAAGCCCGGCTGCGGTGCGTGCATCGGCTGCGGCCCCGGCGTCTCCGAGCAGGATGACCAGGTCACGGTCTCGGCGATCAACCGCAACTACAAGGGTCGTTCGGGTCCCGGCCGGCTCTACCTCGCCTCCCCGCTCACCGTCGCCGCATCCGCGGTCAGCGGTCAGATCGTCGAGTACAAGGACGGGATGTTCGCGGGCAAAAAGTAGATGCCCGCAAAGACGAAGAAGCCGGCGAAGAAGACAAAGCCGGCGAAGCCTGCCGCGAAGAAGAAGCCCGCGTCCAAGACTACCGCGGCCGCGCCGAACAAGCCGAAGAAGGGCGCCGCTGTCACCACCAAGGCGAAGACGGCCGGCGCTCCGAAGAAGAAGGCCGCGCCGAACAAGGCCGCGCCGAGCAAGGCCGCGCCGAGCAAGGCCGCGCCGAGCAAGGCCGCGCCGAGCAGGGCCGCGCCGAGCAAGGCCGCGCCGAGCAAGGCCGCGCCGAACAAGGCCGCGCCGAACAAGGCCGCGCCGAGCAAGGCCGCGCCGAGCAAGGCCGCGCCGAGGAAACCGGCCGCACCGCGGACGACCGCACCGCGGAGGTCTGGCGGCGCGCCTGCACCCGTGACCCGGCCGGCCGGTGGCGGCCGCGTGGTCGAGATCCTCGACGACGAGCAGCCGATCGAAGCGTTGCGCCGCTACCTCGCGAACATCCACGGCGACGCGTCGGTCCAGGAAGGTCAGGTCGCCCTCGGGTCGGCGCAGCTCATGCTACTTCCGATCGCGCGCGAGTATCGCGGTGGCCCGGAGGTCAAGGCACTCCTCGATCTCGTGCTGTCGCGGTGGACCGCATTCCATGACCCCACCGGATTCCACGCGCAGGAGTTCCTCCGCAACGCTTTCGCCGCGGTTGGCGACGATCGCGAGCGGATCTCCCGGCTGATCGAGCTGGTTCCGACGGAGCCGTCGCCGGAGCTGCAGTTCAACATTGCGTGCGCCCACGCGGTTGCCGGTGACAAGCCGGCGATGCTCGCCGCATTGCGGACCGCGATCACCGGCGGCGTGAGCCCCGCGCAAGCCCGCCGCGACGGGGACTTCTTGCTGTACCTCGACGATCCAGACCTCCTCGACCTGCTCGACGGCGCGCGGGCTCCGGCGATCCCGGTCGACATCGAGTCGCACGTCGAGTCGGTCCGCGAGGCGCTCGACGCGCTGGTGTCCACGCTCGACGAGCTCGGTCAGCACGGCAAGCTGAACCCGCCCGCGAGTCTCGACCTCGTGCTGGCCGCCGAGCGCGCGCGCAAGATCCAGCTGCCCAACGACTATCGCGCGCTGCTCACGATCGCGGACGGCTTCACGATCTGGGACAACGAGTTCCTCGGCACGAATGACCTGCGTAGCGACACGGCGCTCGCGAAGAGCGCGCGTGCATATATCGAGATGTCGGCGGGCCACGGTGCGACCGGGATCGACGAGTGCGTCCCGATCGCGAACTGGGGCCAGCCGAACGACTGGCTTCTGTTCGACCCGCGCGGCAAGGTGCGCGGCGGCGAGCCTGGCTACGTGCTGATGCTCAACGCCGACGAGCTCCCGATCGATGATCTCGTCGCCGCGCTCGACCGGATCGCCCGGATCGCGGCCGACGTCCTCGGCACCAATTGACTAGCTCGCGTCCTCTCGGTCCTTCCGGTCCTTCGAATCGAGATCAGCCCCGCTGCCGATCCAGCCCTTGCGCCGGAACCACAGCAAGATCAACGCGGCGACGATCGCCATCAGCAACAGCGCGAATGGGTAGCCGAGGAACCAGCGCAGCTCGGGCATGTTGAACGGACCGACGTCGGGGTCGAAGTTCATGCCGTAGACGCCCGCGATGAAGGTCAGCGGCAGCATCACCGTCGACATCAGCGTCAGCGTCTTCATGACCTCGTTCATGCGGTTCGACTGCACGCTGAGATAGGCGTCGAGCAGCGAAGACAGCAGATCACGATAGCTCTCGGAGATGTCGGTGATCCGCAGGAAGTGATCGTAGACGTCGCGATAGAACGGGATCGCGTCGGCAGGAATCTCGCCGAAATCACCGCGCGACAGGCGCAGGAGGATCTCGCGCTGGTGGATGCTCATCCGCCGGAGGTCTTGCAGGGTGCGCTTGAACGAGAGGATCCGCCCGAGCACGCGCTTGCCCTTCGGGGTGCCGGCCTTGGCGAGGACGTCGACCTCGAGCAGCTCGATCTCGTTGTCGAGCTGCGAGATCACCGGCAGGTAGCGGTCGACCGCGCGATCGAGCACCGCGTGGGCGAGCCAGCCAATGCCCTTCTGCAATAACCGCGGCGAGTGATCGAGCTCGGTGCCGACGTCATCGGCGACCAGGCCATCGCGATCGTGGGTGACCAGCCAGTTCTCGCCGATCAAGATATCGATCTCGACGAGCGCGAGCTCCGCCTTCTTCTTGCCCGCGATGCCGTGGATCAAGACGTAGAGGTACTCGTCGAAGTCGTCGATCTTCGGGAGCGACCGCGAGCTCCAGATGTCCTCGATCGTCAGCGGATGCACCTTGAGCTCGGTGAGCAGCGCGTCGGCCTCCGGAGACTGGCGTTCGAGCTCGATCCAGATGCGCTTACCCGCAGCGAGCGCCGCCCGGATCTCGGTGACGTTCGTCGTGGACTGGAGCTTCCCGTCGTCGAGAAAGCGCGCGAGCATTCAGTGACTCCTGACCTGCCGCACGATCTCCTGGAGGACGCTCGTCAGCGCGTGCGAATCTTGACCCTTTCGGAACATCGGACGTCCGGGAGCGATGGTACCCGGATCCTCGTCCTCACCGTCGGACAGGAACACGATGCGTTCGGCGAGATCCGGCTTCTGCTGTGCGACCCAGCGATACAGATCCGCGCCGTTGCCATCGTCCATCTGCCAGTCGCAGACGATCGCGTCGAAGTCCTCGTGATGGAGCAACACGATCGCGGCATGCCCGCTCTCGACGCGCGTGACCGCGAATCCGCAACCCGCGAGAAAGTCGCCGATCACCATCAGCAACACCGGCTCATCATCGGCGAGCAGCAGGCGCGGTGACGTGCTGTCGAGCTCGGCGAGGGCGTCGCGCGCGGTCTCGAGCTGCGAACGTCGCTTCACCGCGGCGAGTGCGACGCGAACGATCTCCGCGGGGCGCGCCATCGACACCGCGAGACAGCGCCCCGCGACGATCCGATCGAAGTCGGCGGGGATCTCCGAGGACACGAACACGAACTGGTCGCGCAGATCGTAACGGCGCTGGAGTGACCACCGGTAGACCTCGGCACCGACCTCGTGGTTGGCGTCCCACGGTGCGATGACTACCGAGATCGGTCGGTCCCCCTCGAGGTGCGCCTGCGCGCGGAACCCCGTGACCGCCGTGATGACCTCACAACCGCTTGCCTCGAACAAGCGCGTCATGAGGTCGAGCGCGTCACCATCGTCGTGGATGACGAGGACGGTAGGTCGGACCAACGACACAGTGGCGCTCATTATAGCCGTGCTAGTGTTTCGGGCATATGCGATGGATCTACGCGCTCGGCGCTGCCGCCGGGCTTCTGGGATGTCCGGGTGGGTCGACGACGACCGTCAAGCAGGATCCCAAGCTGGTGCCCCCGGTCGAGATCAAGGTAGACCTCGCCTCGATCCCATCGAAGGTCGAGGTGACGAAGAGTGCGCCGACCGACGGCCACGATCCCTCCAAGCGGTCCGCACTCCTCGATATTCTCGACGCCGAGAACAAGCGGCAAATGGCGGCGCTCCGCGCGCAGAAGGAGCCGGCGCACTACCTCGCGTACCAGCTCGTCGAGCAGCGGGTCGTCAGCCTCGAGGCAGAGGGTGGCGCGCTGATCACCGACAGCGATGACTCCGCACGCAACCTCGACGTCGAGGTCCGCGTCGGAACTCCCGACCTCGACAACACGCGCAACCTCGCCAGTGACGACAACGGGCTCAACTCCCCGCTTACCCGCCGCGGCGTGGTGCCGTTCGGCGAGGACAAGCAAGCGATCTCGAACGCACTGTGGCTCGAGACCGACCGCCGCTACCGCGAGGCCGTCACGGCCCTTGGCTACGTCCGCCAGGATCAATCGACGCTCTCCAAGCAGAAAGCTGCTCCCGACTTCGCATCGGACAAGGCCGAGGTCTACGTCGAGCCACCCGCGGCGCTCGTGTTCGACAAGCAGGTCTGGATCGATCGCCTCAAGCGATGCTCGGCCAAGGCGCTGAAGGGTGCGGCGACCCGCGGCTCGTGCGGCGCCGTGTTCCAGCAGAACACCGCGTGGTTCGTGAACAGCGAGGGCGATCAGATCCAGCTGTCGTGGACCAACGCCCAGATGTCCGTCTCCGTCGGTGTGAAGGCTGACGATGGCATGAGTCTGTCGCGGCTCGAGCAGCGGTTCGGCCGTCAGCCCGGCGACCTGCCCTCCGATCCGGACATCGACAAGATGATCGCCACCGTGTCGAGCGACCTCGACGCGCTCCACAACGCACCGCTCGCCGAGCCCTACGTCGGCCCCGCGATCCTCGAGGGCCGCGCCGCGGGCGTGTTCTTCCACGAGGTCTTCGGCCACCGGATCGAGGGTCACCGCCAGAAGGAGCTGACCTCGGGTCAGACCTTCGCGTCGTACGTCGGCAAGGACATCGCGCCCGAGTGGCTCAGCGTCTACGACGATCCGCAGATCACGACCCTCAACGGACAGCAGCTCAACGGCTTCTACCGGTTCGATGACGAGGGTGTCCGCGCCCAGCGCGCCCCTCTGATCGACCGCGGCAAGCTCGTCGGCTTCGTGATGGGCCGCAACCCGATCAAGGGCTTCGCGCAGTCGAACGGTCACGGCCGTCGCTCGCCCGGACTGCCCCCGGTCGCGCGTCAAGGCAACCTCGTCGTCGAGGTCACGAAGAGCGTGCCCCGCGCGGATCTCGAGAAGCTGCTGGTCGAGGAGATCAAGAGGCAGAACCGTCCCTACGGGATGATCTTCACCGATATCAGCGGCGGTTTCACGAATACGTCCGCCTTTGCGCCCCAGGCGTTCAAGGTCAACCCCGTCATGGCCTACAAGCTGTACGCCGACGGCAAGAAGGAGCTCGTTCGCGGTATCGACATCAGCGGGACCCCGCTGGTCGCCCTGCAGTCGATCCGGGCGGCGAGCCGCGAGGTCGAGACGTTCAACGGGGTGTGCGGCGCAGAGAGCGG
>JAYUYE010000022.1:0-5799 GCA_043752985.1 Myxococcales bacterium | reverse complement strand
TCGCGCGCAGCCCGAAGAACACCTCGAGTGCGTTGTCGAGCACGCGATCGGTGATGTCGGGGTGGTGCACGCGCACGATCTCCGCCATCAGCTCGCGGCTCGGGAACTGGATGTAGTGAAACACGCAGCGGCGCAGGAACGCGTCCGGCAGCTCCTTCTCGTTGTTCGACGTGATGATGACGATCGGCCGCTCCTTCGCCGCGACCTCGCGACCGGTCTCGTCGATCCGGAACTTCATCGTGTCGAGCTCGTGCAGCAGATCGTTCGGAAACTCGAGGTCCGCCTTGTCGATCTCGTCGATCAGCAGCACCACGCGCGTCGGCGAATCGAGCGCCTCGCCGAGGGGCCCGAGCTTGATGTACTTCGCGATATCGCGAACGTTGGCGCTGTCGAACCGCGAGTCGTGCAGCCGCGCGACCGTGTCGTAGACGTAGAGACCATCGCGAGCCTTCGTCGTCGACTTCACGTGCCAACGAATCAGCGGCAGTCCAAGCGAGCTGGCGAGGTTCTCCGCGAGCAGCGTCTTCCCCGTACCCGGCTCGCCGCGAACGAGGAGCGGCCGCGCGAGCGCAACGGCGACATTCACCGCGTGCCGGAGATCCTCCGACGCGATGTAGCTGGCGGTGCCCTGGAACTGATCGAAGACGGAGTCGAACATCTGCCCGACCCTAGCAGAAACGGTCAGTCCTGACCGTAACCGGATTTCTACTTCTTCTTGCCCGAGACATAGGCGTCGGCGACGCCATAAAGCCACGTCGCGCCGGCGACCAGCACGGCTGCGGACCCGAGGATTGGAAGCGCGCCGAGGAAGCTCGCGCCGGCCACGGCATACACGGCGAACACGGCGATCGCCTTCTCGGTCTCGCCGTTCACCAGTTGCCCCAGGCCGGGAACTACCACGCTGCACACCGCTGGCACCACGCCATTGCCGGACCCACGCCGCACGAGTGCTTTGCTCATGCCCAGTTATGGCACGGCGCGGCCGACGCACCGGCCCGATTCACAGGGGGGTGATCAGCGTGCGATTTCCGCAGGCGGGACACTGCGGAGGCTCGCCGCCGCGCGCCGCATTCTCCGCGAGCATCTGCTGGCCGCGCGCCGTCAGCGAGTGCGGATAGCGCGGCGGCTTCCGCTGCTGCATCTCCGTCTGCGTGAAGTGCCCGCCGCAATTCGCGCACTTGATCGCCATCGCCATGCCCTTGTATGGCACGCCCCCGGCGCCGCGTCTCGCGTCAGAACCAGGTCGAGACGCCGAGCATGAACAGGATGTAGTGCGATTTGTACGTGCCCTGGTTGTACGGATTCTCCGTCTGGAACGGGGGCTGGAGCAGCGGGTTGGTCGGGTCGGGGCCCTGGCGCTCGTTGATCGGGCGGTCCTGGTTGGTGTTGCCACAACCGAGGTTGCCGGCCGCGAGGGTCGGGTTGCAGTCGGTGCCGTCGGCCTTCGCACCGGGGTTGGTGTTCTCGCCCTCGTAGACGAAGCCGCCGCCGAGGTTGATCTCGAAGCTGCGGCGGCGCACAGCGGCGCCGATCGTGGTGGTCACGCGAGCCGCACCGTCGAAGTTGGAGCGGAGCCAGCCGGTCTTGGCGGCGGCGGTGTCGTACGCGATGCCGGCGCGCAGGATGATCTCCTCGCCGCGCGGCGGCACACCGTCGAACGGCGGGCCCGCATTGGGCGACATCGGATCGAGCGTCGTGGAGCTCTGCAAGATGTGGTAGCTGCCGCCGAGGCGGAAGGAGTAGGTGTCCTTGAGCCCGTAGTTGACGTAGTTCTTCTCGAGCGGCTGCGCGAAGTTTCCGTTCGTGTAGAGGCCGGAGTCGATCACGACGCGGTACTGGCCCGGGCTCGTGCACTCGAGGTCGGTGAACTGCCCGGTGGCGGGATCGACGTCGCAGGTCTTGCCCCAGTTCTCCCACGCGACGTTGAATTCGATGTCGGCCTTCTCCCGGTACGCGCCGTCGAGGATCTTGTAGCGAGCGCCGAGCGTGGCGGTGCGCGGTAACTGGAGCGAGATGCATGCCTTCTGCGCGTCGACTGGATCGCCGGTGACGAGGCCCTGGCCGCCAGTCGCGCACGCCGCGATGTCGTCGGGCACGGGGCCGATGGCGCGATCCGCCGAGACGCCGGGTCCCTTGATACTGCTCGCGGTGCCCTTCGCCTTGACGACGAGGCTGGACGAGTAGTTGAAGCCGATCTCGAGGTTCGGCGACGGGCGGTACGCGAAGCCAAGACCAAAGCCGGGAACGAAGCCGTCCTTGACCTCGGCGGTGAACAGGCTGTCCTGCCGGACGGACTCTTCGACGTTGAACGGCGTGCCCCACACCGCGACGACCGACTTGCTCTGCAGCGAGCCAGCGGTGAACCGCGCACCGATGTCGAGCTTCGGCGACAGGCGCGTCGCGAACGCGATCGTCGGCAGGAGCAGGCGGCTCTCCTGGGTCAGGATGTCGTAGCGCGACGGCGGCGGCGGCACGTCGAGCTCGTCTTGCGTGGCGCCGGCGACCGGGAACTTGTAGCCGCCCGTCATGTTCCGGAACGGATAGCCACTCGGTGCGTAGAGGCCGAGCGCGAGCCGAGCGCTGCCGAGCCTGCCACCGAGGTCCGAGACCACGGCGACCACCGGGATCGGCTGGAACTTCGCGATACCGAGCTTGAGCTTCGGATCGTTCTCGATCGTCGGGTAGTCCGTGCCCTCGTACGGCGAATCGAAGTCCGACGTCTGGTCGTACTGACCGCGCCGCGTGAACTCCATGAAGTAGCGGATGAACGCCGCGGAGATCGTGATCGTGGTGCCGGTGGTCTTCGCGAGACCGGCCGGGTTGACCGAGAGCGCCTCGCCGTCATCGGCAGAGGCGACCGCGGCACCTGCGCGCGAGGTCGAGGTCGCGCCCGAGCCGGGCAGGAACAGGCCACCTGCGTTCGCAGTCGATGCGAGCAGAGACAACCCGACGACAAGCTTCCCGAGCTTCATCGGCGGAACCTACAACGAATGCTCAGAACCAGGTCGAGAAGCCCAGCATGAACAGCACGTAGTGCGCCTTGTACGTGCCCTGCGAGACCGGGCTCTCCGTCTGCAGATCGGGGAGCAGAACGGGCGTGATCGGGTCGGGGCCCTGGCGATCGTTGACCTCGTTCTCCGTGTTACCCGGTCCACAGCCGAACTGCTGTGCGGCGCCCGGACCGGTCGGGTTGCAATCGCCCGGGTTCTCCGGCGAGCCCTCGAAAATCGCGCCGCCACCGACGTTGATCTCGAAGCGCTTCGCGCGATAGCCGGCACCGAGCGTGAGGGTCGTGCGTGCTGCGCCATCGATATCGGCGCGCAGCCAGCCGTCCTTCGCCGCGGCCGTGTCGTGCCCCACGCCGCCGCGGAGGATGATCTCGTGGGTCTCGCCCGACGGGATCCGGTAGCTGCCGGCGAGCCGCGCGCTGTAGGTGTCCTTGAACCCGTGGCGGACGTCGTTGTCCTTGAGCGAGATCGCGTAGTTCTCGTTACCGTTCGCATCGACGACGTAGACATCGGCATCGACGACGACGCGATAGTTGCTCGCACCCTCGGAGCCCCAGTTCTCCCAGCCGAGGTTGAGCTCGACGTCACCGCGCAGCTTGCCCTCCTTGCCGAGGAACTTGTAGCGACCTCCGACCGTCGCGGTCATCGGCAGATCGAACTCGACGCACGCCTTCTGCGCATCGCGCGTCCCACCCGGGCCGCACCGCGCGGCCGCGTCGTCGGCCGGGAGGATCAACAGCGGCAGGCCGTTGAGCGACGCGTTCGGACCGAACTCGTTCTTCGCGGTCCCCTTCGCGTTGATGTGGATCTTCGAGCTGTAGTTCGCGGCGACCTCGATCACCGGCGTTGGCCGGAACGCGACGCCGAGTGCCCAGCCGTAGACGAACTTGTCGATCGCGTCGACCTCGAATTCGGCGTCGTTCTTGACGTACTCGGAGTAGTTGTTGAGGTTCGCCCAGATCGTCGTCGTCGACTTGAGCTCGGCCCAGCCCGCGGAGAACCGGCCGCCGACGTCGAGGTCCGGCGTGATGCTGTATGCGGCAGCGACCGACGGCAGCACGACGGCTGCCTCCTGCTTGACGATGTCGTAGCGCTGCGGCGGCGGTGGCTGGTTGAAGTCACCGTTGAACGCGTACTTCTCGCAGCCGCTGTCGAGCTTCGTGCACATGTCGCGGAACGGGTACGCACTCGGTGCGAAGAGACCCGCGGCCAGCGTCAGGCCCGGCACGGCATCGCCGAGGTCGCTGACGATCGCGATCAGCGGAACCGGCTGATACGGACCGATGCCGAGCGGCGGGCTCGGATCGTTGTTCACGGTCGGATACGCCTGACCTTCGTACGGCAGCGCCTCCTCGGCGATCGGGTCGTAGGTGCCGCGACGCGTGAACTCCATGGCGTAGTTGATGATCGCCATCGACAGCGTGATCGTCGTGCCCTGCGACTTGGCGAGCCCCGCCGGGTTGATGCTCAGCGCCTCGCCATCGTCGGCCGACGCGACCGCCGCGCCCGCCCGCGAGGTCGACACCGCTCCGGATCCCGGAAGGAACAACCCTCCGGCGTGCGCGGCGACGGGGAGCAGCAGACTGCCAGCGAGCGCAACCGCGTGGAGCTTCATGCTCCGACGACGGTACCCCAGCTAGAACGACATCGTCGCGCCGAGCATGAACAACACGTAGTGCGACTTGAACACGCCCTGGTTGACGGGTCCCTGCAGCTGCGTGTCGGGGTTGTTGAGCGGGTTAATGGGGTCGGGGCCCTCGCGATCCTCGATCTCGTCCTGCACGCCATCGCCGTTGCAGCCGAGCTCGGAGAGAGCGCTAGACGTCGGGTTGCAGGTACCCGGATTGTCGTTCTCGCCCTCGAGCACTGCGCCCCCGCCGACGTTGAGCTCGAAGCGGCCGACACGGTAGCCGAGGCCCAACGTCAACGTGGTCCGCGCCGCACCGTCGATGTCCGCGCGCAGCCAGCCCGGCTTCGCCGCCGCCGTGTCGTAGCCAACACCGCCGCGCGTGATCAGCGTGTTCGCGCCGACGGGAATCCGGTAGCTGCCGCCGAGCCGCGCGCTGAACGTGTCGCGGAAGCCGTGGCGCACGATGTTGTCCTTCAGGGACATCGTCGGCGTGCCGTTGACCGACAGTTGCGAGTCGATGATGACGTTGAAGTCGGTCGCCCGCTCCGCGCTCCAGTTCTCCCAACCAACGTTGAGCTCGACGTCGCCCTTCTCCGTGCCCGCCGCGTCGAGGAACCTGTAGCGCGCGCCGATCGTGGCCGCGCGCGGGATCTCGACGGTCACGCAGGCCTTCTGCGCCTCCATCGTCCCACCCTTTGCGCAGCGCGCGAACTCATCGTCGACCGGGACGACTTCGACCTCGACGCCAGCAGCACCAGAATCCGGGCCGAGCTCCGCGTGTGCGCTGCCCTTCGCATCGAGCGTGAGGGATGACGTGTAGTTCGCGCCGATCTCGATCTTCGGCGTCGGTCGCCACGCGAGGCCGATGCCGTAGCCGGGCACGAAGTTGTCGCGCACGTCGACGCGGAACAAGCCGTCCTTGTTCACGTTCTCCACGAGGTTTCCTGGCGAGCTCCAGACGTTGATGTCCGACTTCAGGTGCGCGAAACCGATGCCGATCCGCGCGCCGAGGTCGAGGTCGGGGAGCACCCGGTACGACGCCGCGATCGACGGCATGAACACCGATGCCTCCTGGCTGACGATGTCGTAGCGAGCGGGAGACGGCGGGTCGTTGACGTCGACGTTGAACTCGTACGGCTTGCAGCCGCTCGCGGTCTTCGT
>JAYUYE010000021.1:0-5802 GCA_043752985.1 Myxococcales bacterium | reverse complement strand
ACGTCGTCGGCAACTTCGACCCGCGCGTCTACAAGTTCGCCACCGGCATCGGTCCATCACTGCTCGGATTCGTGTTCAACCCGATCACGAGCATCCGGCAGGGCATGGATACGCTGCGCAACCTCGATGCGAGGCTCACCGCGGACGGCGATCTCGACATCGTGCGCGCGTGCGCGGAGCGCGGGACCATCGTCGTCACGCCAACGCACTCGTCAAACATGGACTCGCCGGTGATCGGCCTCGGCATGCTGCGCGCGCACCTGCCGCCCGTCACCTACGGCGCCGGGAAGAATCTGTTCTCGAACCCGTTCATCTCGTTCTTCATGCGCAACCTCGGCGCCTATCGCGTCGATCGGCGGCTGCGGTTCGAGCTCTACAAGGACGTCCTCAAGGAGTACTCGACCGTCCTTCTCGAGCACGGCTATCACTCCCTGTTCTTTCCCGGCGGTACGCGCTGCCGGTCGAACATCCTCGAGAAGCACCTCAAGCTCGGCCTGCTCGGCACGACCGTCACCGCGTACAAGAACAGCGTGCGCGAGGGTGCGCCGAACAAGCGGATCTACATCGTGCCCGTCACGATCAACTACCGGCTCGTGCTCGAGGCCGAGACGCTGATCGCCGACTACCTCGCCGAGACCGGCAAGAGCCGATTCATCATCACCGACGACGAGTTCTCGCGGATCGGCCGGATCCTCGAGTTCTTCCGCAAGATCCTCGTGCACGAGGGCTCGGTTGTCGTCCGGTTCGGTCGGCCGCTCGACGTGTTCGGCAACGACATCACCGACGACGGCGAGTCGATCGATCGCGCCGGGCGGATCGTCGATCCTGCGAGCTTCGTCCGGGGCGCCGATGGCGAGGTGACCGACGATGATCAGCGCGATGCGGAGTACACGCGCGCCCTCGGTCGCCGGCTCGCCGCCGCCTACCCGAAGCTGACGGTGTTCCACTCCACGAACCTCGCCGCACGTGCGCTCTACGATCTGATCGCGAAGAACGTCGGCACGCGCGACGTCTATCGCCTCCTGCGGGCGCCGTCGGCGCAGCTCGGTGTCCGGATCAACGACGCGGTCGAGGAGCTGGTGAATCTGCGCGCGCGGATCGCAGCGCATCCCGAGTGGGGCGCGGAGCACCCCGGCTATCTCGCGCAGTCCGCCGAGGACAAGCTCGACGACGCGGTGCGTGGGCTCGGCACCTACCACACGCGGCCCGCGGTGGTGCGGCAGGGCGAGATGCTGCAGGTCGATGACCTCAAGCTCCTCTATTACTATCAGAACCGCACCGCGCACATTCCACCGGAGTCCGCGCGATGAAGCGCGCAGACACCGTCGGCATCATCGGCGCCGGTACGTTCGGCACGGCGCTCGGCTCGGTGCTCGCGCGCGCCGGTCGCCGCGTCATTCTGTGGTCGCGTGATGTCAACGTCGTCGAGTCGATCCAGAAGACCCGTCGCGGTCCGCGGTTCCCGTCGGCGCTGATGCCCGAGCCACTGGAGGCGACGTCGGATCCGCGCCGGCTCGCGAGCGAGGCACGGTTTCTCGTGCTCGCGGTGTCCTCGACGAACGTTCGCGATCGCGCGCGGGAGCTCGGCGACGTCCTCGACGGCAGTCACATCGTGGTCCACGCGATCGGCGCGCTCGCGCAACCCACGAACGAGCGCGTCTCCGAGGTGATGGCGCAGGGCCTGCCCACGCTCAAGCTCGGCGTGCTCGCCGGACCTGCGTTGCCCGCGGATCTCGTCGAGGGCCAGTTCGCGTCGATGGTCGCTGCGTCGGCGTTCGACGAGGTCGTCGCCGAGGCGCGCCGCCTGCTCAACGTTCCGCCCGCGCTCCGGCTCTATGGCTCGCGCGACCTCGTCGGTGTCGAGCTCGCGTCCGCGCTATCGGGTGCGTACGTCATCGCGCTCGGGCTGTGCGACGGGCTCGGCATGACGACGGGCCCACGAGCCGTGCTGATCACGCGCGCGATCGCAGAAGCCGCGCGGCTCGGTGCCGCGCTCGGTGCGGAGGCCCGGACATTCTCCGGCCTCGCCGGCCTCGGCAACATTCTCGTACGCTCGAGCAGCGACCGCTCGGCGGACTACCTCCTCGGTCGCAGGCTCGCGGACGGCGTGACCACCGCCGAAGGCGTCCGCACCGAGGGCGCGCGTGCCGCGATCGCGGGGTGCGAGCTAGCGAAGCAGGTGCGCGTGCGGATGCCCGTGCTCGCCGGTGTCGCCGCCGTGCTGTCCGGCAAGCTCGATCCCAAGGACGCCGCGCAACTCGTCGGCGACAACGTCGCGAGCGAGGAATGATCGCGGCGCGAGCCGCGCGCCTGCTCGCGGCGTTCGTCGCGGTTGGTGGAGTCGCCGGCTGCCGACCCCCCGTGCACGCGGTCGAGAACATCGCGACGCCATCGGTCGGCGTCTCGATCGCGCTCTACCGGGACGGCGAGACAGCGTATGGCGTCGTCGATGATCGCCGGTTCGTCGAGATCACCGGGCCGACGCTCGTCCTCGAGCACGTCGATCCAGGTGCGGCGTTGCCGTCGCTTGTGATCGAGTCGCTCGGCGGAAATCCACTCACGGTCGGCCAGTGCGCGCGCGAGCACGTTCGCTACACGGGCGAGGCGAGCGGTCGAACGCGGGTGCGTGAGACTCGCGAGCTCGTGCGCGTGCTGCGCAGAGAGCCTGATGTCGAGTCGGAGGGCGAGACCGAGCCCGACGGAGAAGAGGCGCTCATCGTCTCCGCGCTGCGCTGTCAGGTCACCGGTGCTCCGGGCCGCCACCTCGTGCGGCTGCTCTATGTCTCGCCCGGTCTCGGCTACCGTGCGCAGCACGACGTCACGATGACCGCGGGGGATCGAGTGACGGTCACGACGCGGTTCGCGATCGCGACGCCGGCATGGGGGGCGCCAGCGGAGGTGACGCTGTTCCATGGCCTGCCCGGCGGCTTGCAAGCACCCGAGCAGATCGGGCGCGGCGCGATCCAGCTCGACGGTTCGATCGCGGTGCTCGCTGCTGCGCACCGCGAGATCGGAGCGCGGCTGCGCTGGATCTACGACGGCGCGATCCGCGCCGCACGCGGGGTCGAGACTGACGCGATGTGGGGCCGTGAATCGGTGCGCGCCGTGTGGGTCTGGCTCGAGCTCGACGATCGCGATCTCCCTCCTGGTTCCGTGCACGCGCACGTCGAGGCGCCGGGCGAAGCGATCCGCGACATCGAGGTGCCGGAGGGTGGGCGCGAACCAATGGGCGACACCGTGCGCCTGCCACTGTGGATCGACGACACCCTGCACGGTCTACGCACCCGCGTCGTGATGGGCAAAGACGGTGCGAGCCTCGCGGATCGGTTCGTGATCTCGGTCGCGAACACCGGCACGGAGCCGCGCGAGGTCTGGGTCGAAGAGCGACTGCGCACGACAGCGCGGCGCACGCTGCGCGATGGCTGGCCGACCAAGCCAACGCTCGCGCATGGTCGTGCGCAGACGAAGCTGGTGATCGAGCCCGGCGCGATGGAGCGCATCGGCTACGTGATCGAGTACGTGTTCTAGCGCTTCTTGCGCTTGGCGAGGAGCGCGGTGAACAGCGCGGGCTGCTTCGCCTGATCGACGACCGCGATCTTGAGCCGGCGCCAGGCGTCCTCGTCGTCGTCGGACAGGCAGTCGTTGACGAGCTCGACGACGATCTTCGCGCCGGGCAGGTTCTGGCGCAGCGCCTCGCGGAACACGTGGAGCGGCTGCGCGACGATCGCGTTCGCCTCGAGGGTATCGCTCGTGCCTTCGGGCGCATCGAGCGCAACGCGAATCGCGACGCCGCGCTTGCTTACTTCGATCTCGTCGGCGCTCGGATGAAACAGCAGCGACTTGAACGCGAGCGTATACGCGTCCTCGATGATGTCGTGGACGTCTTCCTCGGTCCGCGGCTTGGATTCGACGCGCGGCTGCAGCGGGACCACCGGGAGGCGCTTCGCCATCCACGGCTCCTTCGGCATCGTCACCCCGGGCAGCGTGCACAGCTTGTCGCCGAGCTGGCGAACGAGCTCGCCGTGATCTTCGAGCGATTCGCGCCGTGCGCGCTCCCACTCGTGACGGGTCGCGCCGCTGACCTCGGGCGAGTACGCGATGTTGCCGAGGAACGTGGCGACATCGGCCGCGACGACCTGAGGCTCGCCGCCCTTCTTGCTGACGATCACGACCGGGTGCTGGTCGATGGTCGGTGCTTCGTATATGCGCGGCACGCCCCAGAACACGAGACCTGAGTACGCGCGTCCAAGGATCTCGATGTCGTACTGCTCACGGCCGGCCAGGATGACCTCGCCATCGACGCTGTCGTCGATCAGGGAGAACAGCTCGCCGCCGACGGGCCCGAGCTTGGCGAGGCCCTCGAGCGTGGGTCCGAGTTGTTTGTCGAAAGCATCCAACGTTGCGTCGTTCAACGGGGCAGCTGCCTCGGCTTTCGCCTTGGCCTTGGTGGGTTTCTTTGGGGACGCCATTACATCGGTGTGATCATGAGCTGGTAGTCGTAGCTGTTCACGGCGCCGCCGAGTGCCGGGAACACCTCGAACACGTAGTCGCCGGGGGCGAGCGCATCGCAGCGCGGCGACGAGGCGGGGCAGATGATCGATTCGCCGTCGAGGAAGCCACGCGACTGCGCGACCGTCATGCCGGTCGAGTCGAGGATCTTGAGATCGATGTCACCGCCCGCGCGGTTCGTGAAGTTGATCTTCACGGTCACGCTCGCGGTCGCTGCCGGAACGGTGAACTTGTAGAAGTCGCGGTCCTCGGGATCCGCGACGCAGATCGCCGCCGAACCGGTGTCTCCGGACGCGAGCACGACGGCCTCGGCGAGCGCGTTGTTCGGCTCCATGAACGCGCACTGCTCTTCCGTGTAGACCGCATCGGGCTGCGCATCGATCGGGACCGCGCTGTCCGAGAAGTCGAGGAGCAAGGAGCAGCCTGCCACCGGCACGAGGGCAATCGCGGCGACGAGACGTGGGAGGCACTCCCGGACCATGCGCTCAAGCTAGCTGCCTGCCACCTGGATCGTCAAGAGATCTGAGGGACTTAGCTCATGGCGCTCGCTTGACCAGCCGGGGCCCCGACGGTAGGGTGCCGCCTCGCGAAGGCGCGCTCGCATGTACTTGCAAGATCTCATCTTCACACTGCAGAAGTTCTGGGCCGATCGAGGCTGCGTCGTCGAGCAGCCGGTCGATGTCGAAGTGGGCGCCGGGACATTTCATCCCGCGACGTTTCTCCGCGTGCTCGGTCCCGAGCCGTGGAATGCGGCGTTCGCGCAGTTCTGCCGGCGACCCGGTGATGGGCGGTACGGCGAGAACCCGAACCGCGCCGGCGGCTACTACCAGTTCCAGGTCGGCCTCAAGCCGAGCCCACTGCACGTCCAGGATCTCTACCTCGACTCGCTGCGCGCGCTCGGCCTCGATCCCGCGGCGCATGACATCCGGTTCGTCGAGGACGACTGGGAGTCGCCCACGCTCGGCGCGTGGGGCCTCGGCTGGGAAGTCTGGTGTGACGGCATGGAGGTCACCCAGTTCACGTACTTCCAGCAGGCCGGCGGCATCGATCTCATGCCCGTCACCGCCGAGCTGACATACGGCGTCGAGCGGATCGCGATGTACCTGCAGGGCGTCGACAGCATGTACGACCTCAAGTGGGACAAGAACGTCACCTACGGCCAGCTCCGCAAACCGTGGGAGGTCGAGTTCGCGACGTACCAGTTCGAGGAGCTCGACGCGAAGATCTCCTTCGCGGCGTTCGACACCTACGAGGGCGAGTGCAAGCGGCTGCTCGCGCGCAAGGTCAAGGACG
>JAYUYE010000020.1:0-5803 GCA_043752985.1 Myxococcales bacterium | reverse complement strand
CGAACGGCATGTCCGTGCAGCGGGTCGGCGGTACCTACGTCGTCGCTGCGCCCACGCCGAACGCCACGAACTCCAACGGATTGCCGATGGTTGATGCGCCGCCGCTTCCCGATGCCGGCGTCATGATCGACGCCCCGAGCGGCGGTACCCCTGATGCGCCCGGTGGCAATCCGGTCACTCCGAAGGACGACGAGGGCTGCAGCGCGGGCGCGGGCGCCTCGTGGTTCGGGCTGGTGATGCTCGGCGTGCTGATGCTGGTTCGTCGGTCGTCGAAGCGCCGCAGCTGACGCTGTCGGACCGGTGCGCTAGCTTCCTGGCGTGCCAATGCTCGATGCGCTGACGGCCGAGCTCGAGGCCGCGCTCGTACGCGAGCTTGCGGTCGAGTACGCGTGGATCAATCGCGTGCGCTTCGGGTCGCGGCTCAGGATGCCGGTGATCACGCTGTCCGAGGCGCCGACGCGGCACGGGCGATGGGTCGGTGCGACGCGGACACTCGAGCTGGCGCGGGCGCTCGTGCTGGAGCGGGTGTGGCCCGAGGTGATCGGGGTGCTCGAGCACGAGATGGCGCATCAGTTCGTCGACGAGGTGCTCGGGGTGCGCGATCAGACCGCGCATGGCGAGACGTTCCGCAAGGTGTGTGTGGAGCGCGGGGTCGATGCGCGCGCGGGTGGCCCGCCGGTGGCGTCGTCCGCGGCAACGGAGATCGATCGCGTGCTCGAGAGGATTCGCAAGCTCCTGGCGCTGGCGGGCAGCCCGAACCAGCACGAGGCCGAGATCGCGATGCGCAAGGCGCACGAGCTGATGCTGCGGCACAACATCGAGGCGGCGCGCGCGCAGGCAGAGCGCGACTTCGAAGTGCGCCATCTCGGTGATCCGGCGAAGCGGCGGTCGCGCGTCGAGGCCGACATCATGATCCTGCTCGCGGAGTCGTTCTTCATGAAGGTGATCCGGCTGCCGGTGTATCTGCCGCTCACCGGAACGCGTGGGTCCGTGCACGAGATCTCGGGGACGCGGCCGAACGTCGAGATGGCGGCGCACGTGTATGCGTTCTTGCTCGCGACCGCGGAGCGGCTGTGGCGCGAGAATCGCGGGGACAAGCGTGTGCGCAGCGGACGCGATCGGCTGTCGTATCAGTCGGGCGTGGTGCGTGGGTTTCGCGAGAAGCTGGCGGTCGAGCGGGTCGAGCTGCGCGGGACGGGCCTGGTGTGGCGCGGCGATGCGAAGCTCGATGACTTCTACCGGGCGCGGCATCCGCGGATCACCACGCGGCGGCAGAGCATCCGGCTCGACGGTGCGCATGCAGCAGGGCGCGAGGCGGGACGCACGGTCGTGTTGCATCGGCCGGTCGAGAGCTCGGGCGGCGGCGGCCCGACGCGACTGCTGCGTTAGACGCAAGCGGCAACCTGCGCTTCGCGGTACGGTCGCGTCGTCATGCAGATCGACGCCGCGCAGTTCACCAAGATCATGTACGCCGTCTACGAGCGGTTCGAGCCGAGCGCCAAGGGCAGCAACAACGAGCGCAGCGAGCTGACGGCGCCCGAGGCCGAGCTCGTGGTCGCGATCGCGCAGCTCGCCGTGGCCGCGGACCGCGTCGAGGATCCGGACGAGAAGGCACTGTTCGAGCAGCTCGCGGGCCACATCTATCAGCACGCGAACGTCGCGACCACGCCGCCGTCGCTGGGGCCGGTCGAAGATGCCGAGCGCCGGATCGATCACCTGAAGAGCCACGCCGCGCAGCTCCAGGGCAAGGCGAGTGCGGCGCTCGCCTACGCGATCGCGTACATCCTCGCGATCTCGGACATGGACCTCGATCCCGATGAGGGCCTGATGCTCGAGATCCTGCGCGAAGCGCTCGGCCTCGACGAAGAGAAGGCCGACGATCTGCTGCCGGTCGTCAGCGAGCTGCTCACGCCGCCGGAGGAGTGAGCCGATGTTTCGCTGGCTCACCGAACGTCGCCGCGCTCGTCTGCTCGAGACAACGTTCCCGGCGGAGTGGACTGCGATCCTCGAGCGCAACGTCAAGGCGTACGCGATGCTCGGTGCAGAGCAGCAGGAACGCTTCCGCGAGCTGGTTCAGGTATTCGTCGCGGAGAAGAACTGGGAAGGCTGCGGTGGTCTCGAGCTCACCGACGAGATGCGCGTGACGATCGCGGGCAATGCGTGCTTGCTGATCCTCGGCCGCGATCACGATCTGATGAGCGAGGTCGAATCGATCCTCGTGTACCCGAGCAGCGTGATGCTGCCCGACCAGCCGCGGGGGTTCTTCGATGGACGCCCTGTGATCAACGATGGTCCGACGCACGTGCTCGGCGTCGCGCATGGCGGTGGGCCCGTCGTGCTCGCGTGGGACTCGGTGCTCACCGGTGGACGCAATGCGAAGGACGGGCGGAACCTCGTGATCCACGAGGTCGCGCACAAGATCGATTTCCTCGACGGTGATGCGGACGGTACGCCGCCGCTCGACACCGCGGCGCAGCGCCGCGAATGGAACCGCGTGTGCTCGGACGTATTCCTGGCGCACAAGAGCGGTGACGAGACCGTGCTCCGTGACTACGCGCAGACCAACGAGGCGGAGTTCTTCGCGGTCGCGAGCGAGATGTTCTTCGAGCGGCCCGGGCAGCTCGCGCGTGAGCTGCCCGAGTTGTACGGCGTGCTACGCGGGTTCTACAATCTTGACCTCGCGTGAATCAACTGCAGGTGCCGAGGCTGGCGGCCCCGTTGTCGCACGCGTCACGCGATCGCGGCAGCGGTTGACCGAAGGCGGCCACGGGGTGGTCGCGCGTGATCACTCCACGATCAGCTTGTCGGAGGCGCCGCGACCGAAGGTCTCTGGCATGTACATTTCTTCCGCCTTGGTCGGCGGCACGATGAAGGTGCCCCGCGTGGTCGCGCGCGCGACGTACTCGTAGTCGTGCACTCCCTCCCACAGCGTCGCGGCGAACGCTTCGACGCGCTCGTCACGCAGGTTCTGGTGGTCGTACCAGGGTCCGTACCAGTACCAGTACGGTCCGCCGCGGCTCCGCTGGTCCTTGCGTTCGCTCGGCGGCACGGGCCCGGTGGTGGCGAGTGCCGGGTTGAGGGGCTCGAGGCCGGCGGGCAGCGGATCGACGAGCGCGACGTGGTAGCGGCGGTTCTCGTTCGCGACCGCGAGCTTGATCCGGACTCGTGCGCCCGCTCTGACGTGCCACACGCCGGCCGCGTCGCGCGTGACGTCCTTGGGATCGTCGACGGCTTCGTAGGTCCGCTCGACAGCGAACCCGTAGTCGGCGGCCTCGAGCTTCAGCGAGGCCGGGGCGTAGCGCATCCCGATCCGGTAGTAGAGCCGGCCGGGGCCGTCCTTCGCGATCGTGATCGCCTGCTTGTCATGCGTGGCGACCGCGGTCATCGGGATGTTGATCTGGAAGTGGTTGGTGGAGCGGCCGCGGAACGCGAGGTCACCCGCGTAGTCGGTACCGAGCCACACTCGCGCGACGAAGTTCGGCGTGACCTTCTCGTAGGTCTGGAAGTACATGTCGAGCGCGAGCAGCGCGAAGCTGTTCTCCTGCGTGTTGATCCAGCGGCCGGCCTTGCGATGGCCGAGGAGGCCCGTGACGATCTTGGGGATCAGGTCGAGCGTCGGCTGCTCCTGGATCAAGGACTCGAGTAAAATCGCGTCGACGCGACGGTCGGAGGCGAGCAGCAAGTGGCCACCGTCGGCGTAGGCCGTCGTGAAGTTCGCCGCGCCCGAGGTCTCGCTGACGCGGTTCATGACGATCCTCATCAGCGCGGTGCGCTCGGCGGCTGCTGCGGGATTGCCGGCGAAGACACCGAGGAGCCAGCCATTGATCTCCATCGACGCCTTCTCACCGCCGCCAACGGATGTGAGCAGCGTGCGTGCCTTCGCGAGGTCGACGTCGCCGAGCAGCTTGCGCGTGTACAGGGCGTACGCGGAGATCGTGTCCTTGACCTCCTGCGGGTAGTCGGGATCGATGTGGTTCTCGACGTTCGTGATGTAGCGCGTCGCTGCCTCGAGCATCGGGATAGGTACCGCGAAGCCCTTCGCCTTGGCGCGCGCGAGCGCATTGGTCACGTGGATCGAGAGATACGGATCCGAGTCGTGACCACGCTCCCACCACGCGAAGCCACCGTTGCCGTTCTGCATCTGCGTCAGCCGCTCGAGATCCTTGGCGACGCTGTCTTCCAGCGCAGCGCGCGACGGCATGTCGCGCACCTTGAACGCCTCGAGCACGTCGCGAAGCGCTGCGATTGCGATGATTCGCGACGCCCGTTGCTCGGCGCACTCGAACGGGTAGTGCACGAGGTAGAGCATCGCGTCGGTCAGTGCCTGAAGGTTCGTCGACGCGGTTGTCACCTCGATCCCACCGAACGTGGTCACGACCTGACCGGGCATGGCGATCGGCTGCGCCATCGCACCGGCGTCGATCACACCGTAGGTGGCGAACGCCTCGGTCGTCGCCGGCGTCCACACCGGCAACGAGAGCTCGGCTGCATCACTCGCGGTGCCCGCGGTGCCGACGATCTGGAACCGTGCGGTGCCCGCCATCTCGGCGGCGGCCGCGAACTGCACCTCGACGCGATCATTCGCGGGCACGGTCACCGAGCGCCCCGCGCCGTCGGTGAGCGTGAGGTTCGTGGTCTGGATCGCGAGCTTCACCGTCATCGGTGCATCGGTCTGGTTCTGCACCACGACCGGCAACATGAACACGTCGCCGAAGTTGAGGAACCGCGGCGGGCTCGGCCGCACCATCAGCGGTAGCCGCGCGGTCACAGAGCTCTCGCCCTTGCCGAACTGCGTGGCACCCGCGACGGCGTACGCGATCACGCGATAGCGCGTGAGGTTGTCGGGCATCGTGAGCGCGACGGTCGCCTTGCCGCTTGCATCGGTCTTCACCGACGGCACGAAGGCGGCGAGCGGATTGAAGTTCGAGCGAATCGCGATCGGTGCGGTCGGTCGGGCGTCGAGCCCGCCCGGCGCCTTGTCGGTCGCTTCGCTGCGCGCGAGCTCGCCATTTCCGGCGACGTCCTTCTTGCCCATCTTCCCCTTGTCGAGCGCCATCAACATTCCGGTGCCGCCGGACTCTTCGCTGTCCTGCTGCGCGCTATCCTGTGCCTCGGGCGGCGGCGGAGCGGCGGCAGAAGCGGTGATTGTCCGCACCGGCTTCGCGAGCTTGACGTACTCGCGCAGGTAGCTGTCCGTCGTGTCGGCAGAGCGATTGCGGTAGAAGGTCTCGATCGGGCTCGCGAAGGTCGCGCCGGTCAGCGACAGGATCGCCTCGTCGACGACGAAGATCGCAGCCTCGGCATTCGCGACCGGCTTGCCCTCGGCGTCCCGGATCTCGAGAGTGAGCGACGTCTTGTCGGCGGGCGAGAGCTTCGCTGCGGCGGGAACCACCACGACGTTCAACGTGCGTTGGCGCGGCGGGATCAAGAGATCGATCTCGCCGACTGCGAACGCGGGCCGCTTCGGCAGCTTCGGATCCGGCACACCACGATCGTCGGTCCGTACGGCTGCGCCGACGAGATCGACGTGCACGGTCAGGTTCGGCGTCATCGCGTCCGTGATCGGAACCGTGATCACCTTGGTCGGGCCATCGAGCGTGATCCGCTCGGTCTTGACGATGCCGCTGCGCCGCCACGTCACGAGACCTTCCGCGGGGAAGAACGGGGCCTGGATCATGATCTCGGCGGTGTTGCCCGGCGTGTAGTCCTTCTTGTCGGGGATCAGCTGCGCGACCTCGCGCTTGACGTCGCGGGCGGGCGGCCCGTCGCCACCGGAGACCCAGAACGTCAGCTTCGTCTCGTT
>JAYUYE010000019.1:0-2256 GCA_043752985.1 Myxococcales bacterium | reverse complement strand
CCGGCCTCGGCTCACTCGCCTGTTCTACCATTGGTTACGCCTACATGCTCGGCCAGCGCCGTGCGGAATGTGATGCTGTCGATGCCGAGCCGCTCGGCGAGCTTGAGGTCCTTGTCGAGCGACTCCCAGGTCCGGCCGACCAGCTCGAAGAACGTCTCGACCACCCCCTCGCCCGCCTTCGCACACGCCTCGGTGACGTGGCGCTCGGGGTCGCCGAACCGGTCGACCTCCGCGAGCGACACCGCATCCGGGAGGTCGCGCTTGTTGTACTGAACGACGATCGGGAGCGCACCGAGCCCGAGCGATCCGAGATTCGCCTGGAGATTTTGCCACGACGAGCGATTCGCCTCCCGGTGATCGAGACGCGAGTCCGCGACGAACACGACCCCATCGGTCCCTGCGAGCACGACCTTGCGCGTCGCCTCGTGCACCGGCTGACCAGGCACCGTGTAGACCTTGATCCGGAACGAGAAACCCGACGCGCGAAAGAAGATCGGGAGCAGGTCGAAGAACAGCGTGCGGTCATCTCGAGTGTCGAGCGTCATCAGTCGGCCGCGATTGAGCGTGTCGACCTTGCCGTGGAGCGCGCGCAGGTTGCTCGTCTTTCCGGACAGCGGCGGCCCGTAGTAGACGAGCTTGAGCGTCAGCTGCCGCTCGGTGAAGTCGACCTGCGCCACCGCCGCTGACCCTACCGCACCTGGGGCGTCGGTGCCGTCGGCGTCGTCGGCGCAGGAGCCGTGGACGTGGGCTGCGGTGGACTGGCGTTCATTCGCTGGTACGTCGCGTACAGGAGGCCAGCGATGATCAACACGATCACGAGGCCGAGCATGACCTTCGTCGACTGATACGCCTTGCTGCCCTTGTCAGGACGCTGCGACCCCGACGTGAGCAGCGCTACCTCGGCGGCGCGACGAATCCGATCGAGCTGACGCTCGGCGATCGCATCACGTGCACTGCCAGCCTCGCGGAACGGCGGGCCTGCATCGGCCTTGACCTCGCGATACCGGGCGGCCACCCACGCGTAGCAGCCGTGGAGCGTGGTCAAGCGAAGAAGCTCGTCGTGCGCAGCGCCGTCTTCCCAGTGCTCCTTCACGCGATCCCACGCGACGCGCGCGACATCGGGGACGCCTGCATCGAGCTGGCTCGTGAACGCCGCCATCTTGTCGGCGCGCAGGCCGCACTTCGGGCACGCGACCATGTCGCCGCGCGATGTGCCGCACTTGGGACACGAGGAGGTCGCGGTCGCCGGCACCGGTTTAGCTTACAGCACCGGCCGGAACGGCACGGGGGTGACGATCAAGACGAAGATCGCGAGCATCGCGATCGCCTGCAGCTTGCGCTTCGGATCGAGCAGCTCGTCACCGACGGGCGGATGGTACTCGCCTGCCTGACGCCGCATGACACCGAGCAGGAGCGCCCACATGCACCACGGAATGACGCCGTGTGACGCATAGCCCAGCGCCCCGAGGAGGTCCTTCCCGGCGCCGAGGGCCGAGACCAGCATGACCGAGCCGACGGCGGCGCCCACCGCCGGCAGCGCGATGTTGAGCCGCTTCGACAGCCGTTCGTGACGGTCACCGAGCGCGGCGCGCGCGATGTGGCCGCCATCGAGCTGGCCGATCGGCATCAGGTTGATCGCCGTGACGAGGAGGCCAACCCAGGCTGCGAACGCCATCGGGTGGAGGTTGACATCGAGCCCGTCGCCCGGAAGCCAGCGGCCGAACACGATGTACTTGAGCACCGCATACAGGATCGAGTTGCCCTCGAGATTACCGCCCGCCACCGCCGGCCCGACCTCCGAGAGGTGCAGCCCGATCACGAGCGCCGGAACCGCGACGATCAGGCCCGCGATCGGTCCCGCGGCGCCGACGTCGAACAGCGCGTTGCGATCGGTGATCGGGCTCTTCATGCGGATCACCGCGCCCAGCGTGCCGAACGAGATCTGCGGCGGCAGCGGGATGAAGTACGGCAGCGACGCATCGACCCCGCGCATGCGTCCGACGACGTAGTGGCCCGCTTCGTGACAGACCAGGATGCCCATCAGCGTTCCGGCGAACCACGGGCCGCCGTACCAGAACGTCGTCACGCACGAGGCAATGAAGAGTCCGATGTGCACCCAGATCGACTTCACGAGCGACGAGCTTACCCCTGCGGGCGTTACGGAGCCACGATCAGCTGGTCGCCCTGGACCTCGAGGACGTTGATCTCGCGTGCAAGCTCGCCCTCGGAATCCATCGCAGCAGGCCCGCACGCGCC
>JAYUYE010000018.1:0-5808 GCA_043752985.1 Myxococcales bacterium | reverse complement strand
GGCGAGCACGACGATCGCCGTTCGAGCGGCGACGACCTTGGAGACCGCGCCCTGCGCGATCGCGTCGGTGATCTCGGTGACCTGGTCGTGCCACTGCGCGGCATCGGCGCGCGCGAGCTCGACCATCGCGGGTTGGTACCGGCTGACGAAGTCACCGCAGAGCGCAGCCCGGAAGATCGCGAGCTCTTCGCGCCAGCGCGTGGCCTGCGCGACATCGCGTGCATCGACCGCGAGCACGAGTAGCGCTCGCGGGCCGTCGTGGACGTAGGTCCAGCGCGGTAGCGCGAACCAGGCGTCGCCGAACCCGCTCCACGGCGCGCGATCCGCGGCACCGGGGGCGAACGCCGCACCGCCGACGAACCGCGGGCGTGCGAACCCGAGCTCCGCGACCGGCGCGAGTGCACCGTCGATCACCGCGCACGGCAGGTCACGCGGAACGGGCGGCACGGCCTCGGCGGCGAGGTGAGTGGGTAGCGTGTCGCGCGGCTCGTCAACGACGTCCGGGGTGTTGGTGGCAATCGCGTGCGCACCGGCGATCACTTCGGCCCAGCGCGCGGCGCCGCGACCGCGCAGCTCTCGTGCGACTCCGACGCCGACGATCGTCAGGTCGGCCGAGCTCCACGTTGCGAGCGGCTGGTCCCGGAACTCGTCGACGATCGAGGGTGCGGCCGCGACCGGCACGGGAAACGCGATGAACGTCAGCGCATCGCGAGTCACCGCGATCGCGAGGCCCGCGTCGAGCGCCTCGTCGACGGAGTGATCGTGGACGCGCTGATCGATCGACACCGGCGCACTGGCCAGGCCCGGCTCGATGACCTCGCGTCGTGCGGAGGTCGCCGTGCTCATGACTCCTCCTTCGGCGTCGCGACGTAGAGCGTGCACGCACCGAACGTCAGCGGCGTCACTTCGATCACGTGGAGGCCAGCGCGCTCCATCAGCTGCACGAACTCCTCGGCGGGCGGGAACGCCGCGATCGACTTCTGCAGATATGCGTACTCGCGCGAGCCCGACAGCAGCGCACCGAGCCGTGGCACGACGTGGCGGGTGTGGAATCGCGCCGCGTGACCGAGCACGCCCTTCCGCGCCTCGCTGAGCTCGAGGACGGCGATCCGTCCACCAGGCCGCACGACGCGCGCGAGCTCGCGCAGGCCCTGCAGGCGATCGGGGACGTTGCGGATGCCGAACGCGATCGTCGCGGCGTCCATCTCGCAGTCCTGAAACGGCAGCGCTCGCGCATCACCGACGACGACCGACACCCGATCGGTGAGCTTGCGCTTGACCAGCTTGGTCTCGGCGATCGCGAGCATCGCCGTCGACGGATCGAGACCGATGACGGTCGCACCCGGCGTCATCCGTGCGATGTCGATCGCGAGGTCGCCGGTGCCCGTCGCGACGTCGAGCACGCGCGGGCGCTCGCCGAGCTGGAGTGCGCGCACGGTCTTGCGGCGCCAGCTCTTGTCGATGCCGAGCGAGAGGACGCGGTTGACGAAGTCGTAGCGCCGCGCGATGCGATCGAACATCTGCCCGCTGCCGAGGGTAGGGAGCACGATCTCGGTCGGGGTTGGTGGGGTTGGTGGGGTCTCCGGCGTGGCGTTCATGACTGCCTCTCGAGGGATGCGAGTGCGACCGTCACCAGCGCATCACGCGCCGGCACGGCGGGAAGCTCTTCGAGAACGTCGAGCGCACGCTGCACGTGCTCCTCGGCGAGGGTGCGCGTTGCGGTGAGCGCGCCGGTGTTGCGAACCGCCGTGGCGATCGCGCCGAGCTCGTCGGTCGCGACGACGTCGCGCGCGAGCAGCGCTTCCATCCGGCCGCTCAGGCTCGGCTCGCGCTCGAGTGCGATGACGAGGGGAAACGTGATCTTGCCCTCGCGGAGATCCGCGAGCGCGTCCTTGCCGGTGCCTTCGCGGAAGTCGAGCTCGTCGTCAACGGCCTGGAACGCGACGCCGAGATGGAGGCCGAAGCGCTCGAGAGCTGCCTCGGAGCTCGCGGGCAGCTCGGCCGCGCGTGCACCAGCGATCATCGCCCAGCGGAACAGGGCGGCGGTCTTGCCCTCGACGATCGCGAAGTAGTCCTCGCGTGCGCCGGCGATCTTGCCGCGGCGCTCTAGCTGAACGGACTCGGCGGAGATCATCTCGTCGATCACGCCGAGCATCCGGTCGAGGACGCCCTCGACACCACTCTGACGGATCCGGCGGAGTGCCGCGATCAGGAGCCAGTCGCCCGCAAAGATCGAGGCGGCGTTGCCGTAGACCACGCTCGCGGTCGGCTGGCCGCGCCGGCGCTCGGCGAGATCGACGACGTCATCGTGGAGCAGCGTCGCGCTGTGAACGAGCTCGACGCCGACCGCGAGCGAACGCGCGCGCTCGGTGAATCCTTCACCGAACCGGCTCGTCAGCGCGACGCACAGCGGGCGGAGATGCTTGCCACGGAGATCCAGCAGATGATGCGCGGCCTGATGGATCATCTTTCCACCGCGCGGAATCGCATCGAGCTCTCGCTCGAACTCCGCGAGATCGGAGCGGACCCAGCGATCGAGCGATGCGAGACGCTCTGCCAGCGCCGGCGCACCGCGCACCGCGCTGACGTGGGAGAGGCGACCGAGGACCGCGATGGGGGAGGCAGCGAGCTGGCTCATGAGCTGTCCTTGAGATGATCCGACTTCGTTCAAAGATTCTTGAAAGATATGTAAGTCGAATCCGGTTCGTTGCCAAGTACCCTCGTAGTCAGGCGTTTTCGCAGCCAAATGCGGCATCTGCGACGCGGGTGGGTGGCGTTCTTTTGACCAGCTAGTCCTGGTAAACGGGACATCTTACCCCAGGCTCGATAGAATTTTGGGGAAGTGGCAAGTGCGCGCCGAGGCCGCGATCTGCGGCTCGTCAGCCGCTGTCGAGTCGAGTTTGACCGGCCCTCGGGCCGTGTCATCGCGGAGACCGAGGATCTCTCTGCGCGCGGTCTGTTCATCCGGACCGAGGCGCTGTTGCCCGTTGGCGAGGAGACCGAAATTCTTGTCGAGCTTCCCGACGGTACGAAGCTGACACTCGCCGGTCGCGTCGCGCACATGCTGACGCCCTCGGCTGCGAAGGCGCTCGGTCGGCATCCGGGCATGGGCTTCGAGCTTGTCGGCTTCGACTCGCCCGCGCGGATCACGCTGCGCTCCCACATCGAATCGCTGAAGACCGAGATCACGAGCCCCGGTCTGTCGACCACGACGCAGGTGGTCGTGGTCGATCCGAGCCCGCCTCTGCGCACGCGCATGGCGCGCTGCCTCGAGTCCGCCGGCTTCATGGTCAGCGCGGTCGCGAGCGCGACCGAAGCGCTCGAAGCATGCTCGGTGTGGCGGCCCGATGCGATCGTCGCCGCTTCCCAGATGGAGGGCATGAACGGTGTCGACCTCGCGTATGCAATGTCGGAGCACGCGACACTGTCCGATGTTCCGCTCGTGCTGACCGGCGATGAAGGTGATCTCGGTCGGCTCGAGGCGTTCCGCGCGGGCGTGCGCGATTACATTCCAAAGCCGTTCCTCGACGAGGAGCTGGTGATCCGTGTGCATCGAGTCGCTGCGCCAGCGACGCCCAGCTCGAGCTTCGGTCTGCGCGGCAACCTCGTCGACATCGGGCTCGGCACGTTGCTGTCGTTGTTCGAGTTCGAGCGCAAGTCGGGGATCCTGCTGCTGCTGCGCGGCGGCGAGATCGCGCGCGTGTTCATCTCCGAGGGCAAGATCCTCAAATGCGAGGCGAGCACGGGCAACGGCGCGCCCAAGGATCGCGTGATGCGTCTCCTCGACTGGCGCGACGGCCAGTTCGAGTTCTCGCCCGCCGCGATCGGCGGCAACGACGAGCTCGACACCTCGATCACGGCGCTTCTCCTCGAGCATGCGCGCCTGGCCGACGAGAAGCAGTCACCGGCCAAGCCGCAGCGCAGCTAGCCTGTCCCGGCCGCGTCGCACCAGTCGCACCACGAATTGGCGCGCAGGAGCGCAACTCATCGGGATCGCGGACGTCCACCATTTACAGTGATCGAGGATCTGCCCTGCATGAATCGTCTGGCCTGGATCATCGCGTTCACAGCTGCGAGCTCGACCGCGCATGCAGAGGTCTGCGCGCACGCGGTTCGCCGCTCCGGCGAGATCCGGATCGATGGCCAGCTCGACGACACGGCGTGGGCAGCTGCACCGATCCAGTCGGGCTTCACCCAGCGGTTCCCGAAAGACGGCGCGGCGGCGAGCGTGACCACCCGATTCGCCGTGCTCTACGACGATCGCGCGGTCTACATCGGCGTGTGGGCTGATGACCCGGAGCCCGAGCGCATCCGCGCGGTGTTGACCCGCCGCGACGTCGACGTCCTGGCAGACATCGTCGCAGTCGGCATCGATAGTTATCACGATCGCCGCACCGCCTACGTGTTCCAGCTCAACGCCGCCGGCGTGCAGCGCGATCAGCTCGTGTTCGATGACTCGAGATCCGACGACAGCTGGGACGCCGTGTGGACGGGGAAGTCGGCGATCCACGCCACCGGGTGGACCGCCGAGTTCCGGATCCCGCTAAGCCAGCTGCGGTTCACCACGCGTGACGCGCACGTTTGGGGCCTCCAGGTGCTCCGCATCGTCGGCCGCTCCAAGGAGGAGATGTCGTGGTCCCCGTGGCCGCGCTCGTCCCCCGAGATCGTCAGCAAGTTCGGAATCGTCGATGGCATCGATGGTGTCCCGGCGACGCGGCGGGTCGAGCTGCTGCCGTATGCGAGCACCGGCTTTGGTCTCGTGCCGGTCGCAACCGGCGATCCGCTCAACGATCGGTTCGGCATGCGCGGCAACCTCGGGCTCGACGCGAAGCTCGGCCTCGGTAGCGCATTCACGCTGTCGGCGACGATCAACCCCGACTTCGGTCAGGTCGAGGCCGATCCCTCGCAGGTCAACCTGTCTGCGAACGAGCTGTTCTTCGCCGAGAAGCGCCCGTTCTTCCTCGAGGGTGTCGATCTGTTCAAGCTGCCGATCGGGAACAGCGACAACGGCGTCGACGGTGCGTTCTACAGCCGCCGGATCGGGGCTGCACCACCGCCCCCGGATGCGGACTACGACTACATCCGCGCTCCATCCGCGACGACGATCTACGGCGCCGGAAAGCTGTCGGGCAAGACCGCCGGGTGGTCGGTCGGCGTGCTCGATGCGGTCACCGGCGAACAGACCGCGATGATCGTCGATGCGAACCAGCTCCAGACCGAGCCGATCGTCTCGCCGCTCACGAACTACGTCGTGGCGCGGCTCAAACGAGACCTCAATGAAGGGCGCACCGCGCTCGGCGTGTCGGCGACCTCCGTGCATCGCCGGCTCTCGGGCACCCCGCTGACGGGACTGCTCCACGATCAGGCGTACACCGGTGGCCTCCAGCTCCAGCACCGGTTCGGGACGTCGCCTTGGCAAGCAAACCTTTCGCTCATCGGAAGCTACGTTCATGGCAGCGCCGAGGCGATCGAGCAGACGCAGCGCTCGAGCCGTCACCTCTATCAACGCCCCGACTCCACGAATGCGCACCTCGATCCGACGCGCACGAGCCTGTCGGGGTTCGGCGCCACCTGGAAGATCGGCAAGCTCGGCGAGACCAAGCATGTTCGGTACGGCATCGGCGGCGACATCCGCACGATCGGCCTCGAGCTCAACGACCTCGGCTTCCAGCAGCACTCCGATCGGATGATCCCGTTCGTGTGGGGCCAGTATCACGATGACGATCCCGGCGACGACGTTCTCAACTGGCAGGTCGACGGCGATCTGTTCTACGTCGCGACGCTCGAGCCGCGCGTCACCGACATCGG
>JAYUYE010000017.1:0-5812 GCA_043752985.1 Myxococcales bacterium | reverse complement strand
AGATGCTCAAGAGCAACCCGAACGTCGACTTGATCTCGTTCTTCATCCTACGCACGCAGGACGACGTCTCGCTCGTTCCCAACGACGAGATGTCGCTGATCCCGTTCCCGACCCGCGAGCTGTTCGAGCACCAGCTGCCGTCGTTCGATCTGATCCTGCTCCAGGACTTCGAGTACCTGCCGTACGGCATTGGCGACTACCTCGAGAACATCCGCAGCTACGTCGACGGTGGCGGCGGGCTCGCGATGCTCGGCGGCGCGGCCTCGTTCTCGTCGGGCGGCTACTACGGCACCCCGGTCGCTGCGGCCCTTCCCGTCGAGCTCTACGGCCCGTTCGACTCGGGCGCGGTGATCGACACCCAGAAGTTCTCCCCCTCTCTCACCGAGGCTGGGCAGCTGCATCCCGTGACGTCGCTGCGCTACTCCGTCGACGACAACCTCGCGACCTGGAAGTCGCTGCCGCCGCTCCAGGGCGTCAACCTCGTCGCGGGTCCCAAGCCGGATGCGATCGTGCTCGCGAACCATCCCAAGCTCAAGACCAAGAGCGGCAAGCCAATGCCCGTGATCGTCGCCGGTGAATACGGCAAGGGTCGCTCGCTCGCGGTCACCACGGACACCGTGTGGAGGTGGGGCTTCGTCGGTGCTGCGCGCTCGGGTGACAACGGCCGCCAGTACACGAAGTTCTGGGAGAACGCGATGCGCTGGCTGATCCAGGATCCGGATCTCCGCAACCTCCACGTCGACAGCGACGCCGTCGAGTACACGCCGAACGCACCGGTCCGCGTCACCGTGCGACTCCTCGGTCGCGACTACCAGCCGCTGCCCGGCGGCGCCGTCTCGCTCGTCGTGAAGCGCGGCGCGAATCCGAGCTCCGCGGAGCAGGTGTCTGCGGCGAAGGTCGTCGTCGGCGCGGACGGCACGGTCGTTCACGAGCTCGGCGGCCTGTCGCCCGGCGTCTACCGCGTCGAGGGTCGTGCCACGATCGCCGGCCGACAGATCGATGCGACCGACATCTTCCTCGTCCGCGAAGGCGGCAGCGAGCTCGACCGCCCCGTCGGTGATCGCGCCACGCTCGAGTCGATTGCCAGGACGACCGGTGGCTCCGCGATGGGCCCGGTCGACCTGCTGCCATCGGATCTGCCGTTCGACCCGCCACGAATCGTCCGGGTCGACCGCCGCACGGACGTCGAGCTGTGGAGCCGCCCAGGGCTCCTTCTCCTGATCATCGGGCTCCTCGGTCTCGAGTGGCTCTTGCGCCAGCGAAGCGGCTACTTGTAGAAGGATTCCACTCATGTCTCTGCAGCTTGACAGCCTCGTTATCGACCTGATGTTCCAGGGCTCTGCGGCGATCGATCAGAAAGTTCTGATCGATGGTCTCGGCGGTCAGGAGTCGCTCGAGTCCAAGCAGCTTCTCGACGTCGATCGCCTCGATCCGCGCGCCGAGATGGAGCTGTCGCCTTCGATGCCGTTCCGCCGGCGCGGCGAGCGGCGGCTGATGGTCATCGACGACAAGACGATCACGCCGCGCGAGGATCCGCAGGCGGATCCGCTGATCACGGCCGACCTGCGCCCCGCCAAGGAGCAGCTGATCGCGGCCTGCCAGGTGCTCCCGATCCGGCTCGGTCGCCTGTTCGCGCTCGGCAGCTGGGGCGACGCGGTGATCGTGGCGCGTTCGATGCGCGACCTCCGCGGCATCGCCCTCCTGCCCTACGCGCTCGATCCGCAGGTCGACATCGATGGCAAGCGTCGTGGAACGCCGCTCTCGCAGAAGGAGTTCGAGGCCAAGATCCTCGCCTTCGAGAAGCGCCTCGAGGAGCTCACCGAGGAGCAAATCCTCGCCGGCCTCTCGGGCGTCACGTTCGAGCGCCGCGGCGACCTCGTCGTGGTCGATGTCCTCGAAGCCGACGGCACCTGGGATCAGCGCAAGTCGATCCTCATGGAGCAGCAGCTCGCCGCGGTGGATCGGTTCTCGATGCTGCCCGGCGCGCCTTCCGCACCGCCCGCACCCAGGCCGGCGGAGCGCCCCACCATGAAGATGGACCAGCAAGCCGCGGCTGCCGTGGCCAAGGCAGCGCCGCCGAAGGCCGAGGCAGAGAAGCCCGCTGCTCCAGAGCCCAAACCCGCAGCGAAGGGTCCACCGATCTCCGCGCGCGAGGTCGATGGCGCCGTCGTGATCGTGTTCCCCGCGGAGCGCTTCGATCTGGATATCGCAGCGGCCCTTGGCAAGAACGACTGGGATCAAGTGGTCCGCAGCTCGGACAATCTGACCGGATCCATGCGCGACAAGATCCAGCGCGACGGTGCGAGCTGGATCGCCCCGATCGAGTTCCTCTCCGAGGTCTTCATCGACGGCAAGCCGCTGACGAAGCAGGAGTTCCAGCGCGACGCGACGCAGAACGATGGCGTGAAGTCGCTCGACGTCCACCTCCCGCGGTTTGGCGCGGTCACGCTCCTCGAGATCACGGGCAAAGGCCGGTTCGTGACCACCGTCTCCGACGCCTCGCGCGCGGCCAAGCTCCTCGGCTGATCATGAGGTCCGCACTCGTCATCGCTTCCGTGCTGGTGGCTACGACGCCGGCGTTCGCCGACGAGGCCAAGGACGATCAATACAGCGGCGCGACGGTGATCTTCGCGCGCGGCTCAGCGCTGATCCGCGTCGATCCACGTGGCCGCGGCGAGACCGAGGTCGCGAAGCTCGCCGCCAAGGTGTCCGTCCGCGCGCTGCGCACCGATGCGCGTGGCAGCGTGTTGCTCGCCGACCTCGGAGGCAAGTGGTCGTGGATGAAGCTCGACGGGGCGCAGACCACGCTGACGGATCTGCCGTGCGCCGACGGTCCCGCACAGCTCGCGGTCGACGGCGCGTGCGTGCTGTGTCGCTCGACCACGAGCCCGACCGGCTCGGTGATCGTCACCCTCCACACGGGCAAGACCACGGCCGTCGAGATTCCGTCGCCGGGTGCGCGCTTGATCGGCCAGGGCGCGCAGCGCCGGCTCGTCTGGGCGGACGCGGCGGGCGTGTGGTCCGCGCCGCCGCTCGACACGAAGAAGAAGCAGCGGCTCGCACCGGAGGCTCCGCTGCGCAGCTTCCTCCCGAGCCCGGACGGTTCACGCGCCGTCGGCGTCTATCGCGACATCCTTCACGAGGGCAAGCAGACCAAGCCTGCCGATCTCCTGATGACGTTCCAGCTCGATGGTCAGGCTGCCCGTCGCAAGGCGATCAAGGCTGGCGTTCCGATCGAGTGGTCCCACGACAATCAGTGGGTCCTGCTCCAGGACAGCAGCAAGGCCTGCATCATGGGTGCGGCCGGTGGCGAGTACAAATGCTGGAAGGGCTTCACCGGCGCGTCGATCGCTTCCGACGGCAGGTGGGCCCTCGTCCTCGGCTCGCGCACCAGCGCTGAACCCGACAAGCAGTCCAAGCAGTCCAAGCAGTCCAAGAAGTCCAAGCAGTCCAAGAAGTCGAAGACCCCCGAGCCGATGAACGAGGACGAGAACCCCGGCACCGAGGTCACCGCGACCGACGATGTCGAGGTGCCGCCGCCGAGCGGCCCGCTCGCGCTGTATCGCGCCGAGCTCGCCGGCCCGTACTCGAAGGCACCCGTGCGGATCGTCAGCATCGTCGACGGCGCGGCCGTATGGATTCCCGGCGCACTACGCTGAGTCAGCTCGGTTAGTTGCCGCGTTCACGAACCGCACCCGCGAAGCCTACGTTACCCGCGACTGGCCGAGTGTCATCGAGCTCCTTCGACACGGTCGTGGACGAAACGGTCGCTCAGTACCGCTTGAGCTCCGCAGCTGCGCGCTTGCGGACGATCGCATTGGGATGACTGGTCGCGGTTTCTTCGAGGTACGGCTTCGCGGCGGCACCGATGTCCTCGCGGAGGAAGCGTGCGATAGCGCCGTCGTAGCTCGCCTTCGCGTTGAACCCGCGGAGCAGCGCCTTGATCAGCTCGGGGTTGCTTCGATACGCGGGATCGATCGCGAAAGCGGCGCGGACAAGCGGCAGTCCGTCGCCGAAGTACATCTTGTCGACGTACAGCATGCCCGCCTGAAACGGCAGCCTTGCATCCTGCGGATGGTGGCGGCGCGCCTTGGTGAGCAGATCGATCGCCGGCTTGAGCCGTCCGCTCGCAGCTAGCTCCTTCGCGCGGACCACGAGATCCGCGACCGGATCACCGACGGCTTCTGGTTCGGTGGAGATGACCGCGACCGAGTCGGCGGGCGACGGCGGTGGTGTCGTCCCGGCGCTGTCCGTCGTTCCCTTTGACATCCCGACGGCGACCGCGATGACGATTGCGATCGCTGCGATGGCACCGCCGGCGATCACGAGAGTGCGTCGTGACGCTGGACGTGGCGGAGCCGGTGGGCGCGGCGCGGACGTCTCGACGGCCAGGGCACTCGTTGCCGCGCTTGTCATCGGCGAGACATCCTTCAGGCGGACGGTCGCCTCCGACGGTGGCGGGACGGGCACACCGGCGGGAGGCGTCTGGTAGCTCGGTCGGCCACCGAGCGCTGCCAGCGCATCGGCGAACTCCCCGGCGGTTGCGAAGCGGCTGTCGCGCTCCTTTTCCAGCGCGCGCGCGACGATCGCTTCGAGCTCTCCAAAGTCGGTTCCTGGCAGCTTCTCGGCCAGGCGGGGCGCGGGAACGGTGATGTGCATCATGCACACCTCGACTGGCTCGTTGTTCGCCGATCGAAACGGCTTCGTGCCGGTCAGCAGCTCGAACAGCATGACACCACACGCATAGAGATCCGTTCGACCGTCGATCAAGAGGCCGCGGATCTGTTCGGGCGCCATGTAGCTCGGCGTCCCGAGGATGACGCCCGCCGTCAGGTTCGAGCTCTCCTCGCTCAGGCGCGCGAGTCCGAAATCCAGAATCTTTGCGTGGTCGCCGAGCCCGGCCTTCTGCGACAGCACGATGTTCGCTGGCTTGATGTCTCGATGCACGATGCCGAGAGCGTGCGCATGCGCGAGTCCCGACAGAACCTGCCGTGTGATCTCCACGGCACGTGCGATCGGAACCGGGCCCTGGTCGATCAGCTTCGTCAGGTTCGTTCCGCTCACGAAGTCCATGACCACGTACGGGCGGCTGTCATGGACGCCGATGTCGAGCACCGAAGCGCAATGCGGATGCTCGAGCTTCGCCATCGCAGTCGCCTCACGTTCGAAGCGACGGCGCGACGACATCGCGTCGGGCAGGCTCTCGTTCATCACCTTGATGGCGACGATGCGCCCCAGCTTCAAGCGCTCGGCGCGATAGACGCTGCCCATGGCGCCCTCGCCGATCGGCTCGATGACACGGTATCGATCGTCGAGGATCTGGCCGCTCAGATCTCTAGCTGCCACGGACCGTGATCATATCGCGTCAGGGAACGTAGATCGTGTCGCCCGGTAGTACGAAGATGTTCATGTCGGGGCGCTTGCCCGAGGCGAGCATCTCGTAGTCAAACGGGATGCGGCGGATCTCCTTCGACTTCGGATCGCGCCGCATCAGCACGATCTGGCTGCGCTTCGCAAACCGCGTCGGCCCACCCGCGAGTGCGAGCGCATCGGCGACGGTGACGTACTCCGCCGACGTGTACATCCCGGTCTTCTGGACCTCGCCCTGCACCGTGAACCGGTAACTACGCCACTCCTTGACCGCGACGCTGACCTCGGTGCCCTGGATCTTCACGAAGTCCGCCAGCTTGGTCCGGATCTGCGCCTTGAGCGCGCTCGGGGTCTCGCCGACCGCCTTGAGGTCTCCGACGAGCGGCATCGTGATCGTGCCATCGGGGCGGATCGTCGCGTCGGTGTTCAGCCCGGCGTTGCC
>JAYUYE010000016.1:0-2261 GCA_043752985.1 Myxococcales bacterium | reverse complement strand
GACCGCCCGCGTAGATGCTGGTGAAGTAGCCCTTCGACGACTGACCGGACTCACGCACGGCCTGGCGGCGCGGCATCGAGCCCGAGATCATGGTGACGTCGAGGCTCGCCTCGGCGAGCTGGCGAACGTCGTGGACCACGAGCGTGTGGCCGATCCCGTTGCGCTGCCAGCGCTCGAGCAGCACGTCGCCCGCGCGGATCGCATCGGGAACGAGGTTGTACGTATTCGCGGTGTCGGCGAGGTTCGCCGACGACAGGTAGTTCAGCGTCAGCACGGTGAAGTACGCCGCGCGCTTGTTGACGTGGAGCTCGTCGACGTACGCGCCGAACACCTTGCCAGCTCCGAGCTGCAGCTGGTCATCGACGCCGCCGTGGAGCTTGCGGGTGCGCAGCGTCGCATCGCGCGGCCACTGCGCGGCCCAGTTGCTCGGGGTGTGGTCGCGATACGCGATCGCGAACTCCGGCGATTGCGCAAACCGTCCCGCGGCCGTGCGCACGCCGAAATGTCCGAAGTAGACGCGCTGCCCGGCGGAGACGGCCTCGAACTGCAGCGGCAGCTCGTACCAGGCGGCAAACGTGATCCGCAGGAACATCGCCATCTCGGCGCACTCGAGGTACGGCGACGGCAGCGTCTTGCCCCATGGCGTCGTGACGTCGACGGTCATCGAGTAGCCGTCGACCGCGGGGATCCACGCGAGCGACTCGATCCACGCCGCGGACTTCTCGTCCCACGACAGATTACTGTCGGTCGTCCACGCGAGGCCGGCCGCGCGCGCTGCCGGCGTGGTGCGGTCTTCCCATTTGTTGCGGGCGGTCCACACCTGCGTGCGCGTCGTGTTCGTGTTGACGAAGAGGCCGCGCCGGTCCTGCGCGTCCTCCTTGCCCGGTGGAGGGAGTGGCTCGACGGGACCTTCCATGCCCCACTCCTCGTCGGCGCCGACGCCTTCGTCAGCACAACCGGACAGCGCGAGCCCGGACAGCACGAGCACGAAGACGACCGAGATAGTTCGCATGTGCGCCCGCCCTGAGCGAACCGCGTGCCGCGCGCGGCCTTCATGGTCCCGCGTGGTTGGACCACCGCTGGCTACTCGAGTGGTCAGGTCTCCGCGCGCCGCGGCACGACTGTCACCGTCACATCCATCGATGATGCGCAGGCTCGTTCAGCTGACGGCGTTCGCAGACTTGAGCAGATACGTCCGGATCAGGTTGTCGAGATCGCCGTCGAGAACCCCGGCGACATCCGAGGTCTTGAGCTCCGTGCGGTGGTCGTTGACCTGCTGGTACGGGAACAGCACGTAGCTGCGGATCTGCGAGCCCCACTCGATCCTGAGCCGCGCCTTGGCGTCCGCGTGCGCCTTCTCCTCGCGCTTCGCGAGCTCGTAGTCGTAGAGCTTCGCGCGCAGCATCTTGTACGCCTTGTCCTTGTTCGAGTGCTGGCTGCGCTCGTTCTGACACTGGACGACGATGCCGGTCGGGATGTGCGTCATGCGCACGGCCGAGTCGGTCTTGTTGACGTGCTGACCACCGGCGCCGCCTGCGCGATAGGTGTCGATCCGGACGTCCTCGTCCTTGATGTCGACTTCGATGTCGTCGTCGATATCGGCGGTCACGGTGACCGCGGCGAACGAGGTCTGCCGGCGGCCGTTCGCATCGAACGGTGACACGCGGACGAGGCGATGGACGCCGTTCTCCGCCTTGAGCAGACCGTACGCATAGTCGCCGGCCACGGTGAGCGTCGCGCTCTTGATCCCGGCCTCCTCGGCCATCGTCTCCTCGTTGACCTCGACCTTCCAGCCCTTGCGCTCGGCGTAGCGGATCAACATCCGCATCAGCATCATTGCCCAGTCGGACGCATCGACGCCGCCGGCGCCCGCGGTGATCTGGAGGATCGCGCCGCCGCCGTCGAGCTCGCCCGACAGCATCCGGCGGAACTCCATGTCGTCGAGTGCCTTGGCGATCGCCGCGGCCTGACCTTCGGCCTCCAACGCGGATGCGTCATCGGCCATCTCGACCGCGAGATCGAGCAGGACCTCGGCGTCGGACAGCGCGCGCTGCTGCGAGTCGTAGGTGCCGATGATCTGCTCGAGCTGCTTCTTGCTGCGGAGCAGGCCCTGCGCCTTCTTCTGGTCATCCCAGAAGTTCGGCCGCGAGGCGATCGAGTCGTACTCCTCGATCTTCAGACGCTTGGCGTCGACGTCAAAGTAACCTCCGGAGCTCCGAGACCTTGGTCCCGAGCTCCTTCAGCTGCTTCTTGATCGCGCC
>JAYUYE010000015.1:0-2261 GCA_043752985.1 Myxococcales bacterium | reverse complement strand
CGCCTTCGACGGTGAGGATCGCGCTCGTGCGAATCGCCCCGGGACGCACGAGCTCGCCGTCGATCTCCCACGTGCCCTTCGCCAGTCCGAACTCCTGGAACACCGTGCGCACCGTGTCGAGGTAGTAGCTGGCGTCCATGTCGAGCACGGCATTGAACTCGTCGTAGAAGCGCTCGTGCGCGGCGGTCGCGGCGGTGTCGCCGCGCAGCGCATCGAACCAGTACGCGCGATACGACTCGGCATGTCGCCCCACGTTCATCTGTACGAACGCCGTGAGCTGAATGAACCCGGGATAGACGCGCCGCCCGCTCCCTGCGTAGCTCGCCGGCACGGAATGGATCATGGTTCGCTCGAACCACGAGAGATCGTGCTCGGTCGCGAACTGGTTGACCTGCGTCGGGCTCTGTCGGGCGTCGATCGGGCCGCCCATCAGCGTCAGCGTGGCAGGCGTCGCTGCGCCGGCCGCCGCGTCGAGCGAGACCGCCGCGAGCACCGGGACCGTCGGCTGACAGACCGAGATCACATGCAGGTCCCGTGCGCCGAGGCGCGCGATGAACGCACGAATGTATGCGACGTAGTCGGCCAGCGCGAAGGTACCATCGGCGACGCGTACATCACGCGCGTTCGTCCAGTCCGTCACGTAGACGTCGTGGTCAGCGAGCAGCGTCGTGATCGTGTCTCGCAACAGCGTTGCGTGATGACCCGACAGGGGCGCGCACAGCAGCACCCGCGGATCGTGGGCGATTGCGGTCGCGCGCGCGGCATCCTCCGTGTGACGTGTGAATCGGATGAGACGGCAGAACGGCCGGTGTTCGATGACTTCCTCGCGTACCGTCACCTCGGCGCCGTGCGCCACGCACCGCTCGATCGCGAACGGCGGTTTCTGATACGTCCGCACGAGGCGGTGGACGAGCGCGCTGTTCGCGCGGAGCAGGCGCTGCATGGGCCACGTGGAGTTTTCGAGCGTGACGGCAGTGAGCTTTGCGAGCTCTGCGATCGGCTCGAGCCAGAGGCGGAGGGGCTCGTACCCGGCGTACAACATGATGCCGGCAGATTGCTGCACCCCAGCAATTTGTGCAATGCAACATTCGTAACCATCTAGAAGATAACGATTAGGCTCCCGGAACTGTGCTGCGTTGCAACGTGAACTTCGCGCGGCGTTCTCGACCTGCTCGTCGAGCGGTATCGACCCACCATCCACGCGCTGGTCTGGCGACTGGCCTGCGCACAGACCCGCGTCGCGGCAGGTGTTGGCTTCAGCTTCACCAGATCATCCTATGGCTTGGGGCAGAAAGTATCGATCACCGGAGGCCCGCCGACATGCCGTGCCTGGCACGTCGCGAGCTCTGACGCGCACTGCTGCTCCGTGCACACAGGATCATCGCAGCCCTTGATCGCGGCGCAGTTCGAGACCGCGCGCGCACGGGCCACGTCGCGCGACACGCCGCACTGATCGCAGAGCATCATGCAGTCGTCGGCCGGCGGTCCGCAGCGCGCGTAGCAAGCGAGAGTCTCGTCGCACGTCGGAGGCCCACCCACGGGTCGCTGCTGGCTGAAGTAGCCGGGTGTCACGACCGGCTTCGGATGGCAGGCGAGCGGCAGCACCACCGACACCAACGTGAAGATGATGGCGAGCGCCGTGCCCCGCGCTTGTGGCTGCTTCGTCAGTTCCTCATTCTACGTGGCTACGAGCCGGAGCGGGTAGATGTAGCGAGCGCCTCGAGTCCGAGGAGTCAGGTCCGCAGCTCACCGTCGATCATCAGCAGGTGTGCGGAGAGCTGGTCGCTCGAACATCCCGGCATTTGCCATCGGTCGACCGTCGGGCAGCAACAACGTCGGGCCAATGCCGTCACTCTTGATGATCTGCCCGCGCAGCCCATGCATGCACGAGCCTGCGCGCGCGCCTACAGCAACCAGTCTTCTGGATGCGGTGCGCTTGGTCCGGGCTTGGCCGCGGCCTGGCACAAGGTGCAGCTGCGTGGCTCGTGCGAGACGTCGCGCCGGTGGATGTCGAGCACCGCGCGCGAGAGCTCGGCGAGGTCGCGACGGACTTCGCGCCGGGCGCCCTTGACCCGTGCGATCTGCATGTCGTCGTAGCCGGTAGTCTGATGGCGCATCCACGCGATCACCGCCGCGGCGGCGCGCTCCTCGACGGGAATTCGCTCGGTCCGGGCGACCGTTCCGCTGCCCACCGGCGTGGCGTGCTCGGCCACGCGCGTCGCAACCGTCTTCGCGAGTGCCTGCCAGCGCGGCGCGAACCG
>JAYUYE010000014.1:0-2261 GCA_043752985.1 Myxococcales bacterium | reverse complement strand
TGTCAGTCCTGGAACAGATTCTCGTCTTCGGTCTCGGTTCCGTGGCGATCACCGTGAAGCGCGTCCGAGAGATCGCTCGTCGTCTTACGCAGCCGCTGGCCGAGGACCTGGACGAAGCTCCACAGCATCTTCACGGCGCTCGCCGGCTCGCGCTTGATGATGTCGTAGAAGTCCTTGCGCGTGATCACGAGCAGGCGGGTGCCCTCGGAGCCGGTCGCGGTCAGCGAGCGCACCGAGCGGTCGACGAGTGCCATCTCGCCGAAGTGCATGCCCTTGCCGAGCTCGGCGACCATCTTCTCGCCCTTCGCGAGCCGCACGGTGCCCGACAGCACGACGTACATCGAGTCGCCCGGCTGGCCGGCGCCAAACACGACCTGATCGGTCGTGAGCTCGATCATCTCGGCGATGTTCGAGACCCGCACCAGCTCCTTGTAGGAGAGGTAGCGGAACATCTGCATGCCCTTGAGGACCTCGAGCTTGAGCGAGACCTCGTTGGTCCGCGGTGCGATCTCCGTGGACGACGTCTCGCCGACCCGGATCACGACTGCGGTGATGTTGTCGTGACCGCCGCCGGCGTTCGCGCTGTCGACGAGCTTCTTTGGAACTTCTTTGACTTCGCCCTCGGCGAGCTGATGCGGCAGCGCTTCCTCGTCGAGGTACGCGTACATCCCGTCGGAGCACAGCATGAAGCGATCGCCGGGGAGGATGTCGAAGTCGAACGTATCGACCTCGACCGAGCTGTAGACGCCGACCGCGCGAGTCACGGCGTTCTTGTACTGCTTGTACGGCGAGCTCTCGATCTGTTCCCGGTTGAGCTTGCCGCGGCGGACCAGCTCGTTCATCAGCGAGTGGTCCTCGGTCAGCACGTGGCACTGGTTCTGGCGTGCGAGATAGACGCGGCTGTCACCGACGTGCGCGATGAACCCGCGCAGGTGATCGCCTGACCCGGCGATCAGCAACACCGTCGCTGTCGTGCCCATCCCGCGCTTGTCCTGCTCGATTTGCGCGCGGGCGTGGACCGCACCGCACGCTGCCTGCACCGCGTGCTCGAGAACCTGGAGGATCTCGTACGACTGGACGCCCGGGTGGTCCACGCGGTAGCGGTCGATCAGGTCGCGGTTGTTGTAGATGGCGTCGCGGATCTCGTGGACCGCTATCGAGGAAGCGACCTCGCCGGCAGCGTGGCCACCCATTCCGTCGGCGACCAGGAACAGCCGGAGCTTCTTGTCGATGAGGAAGTTGTCCTCGTTGTGAGTCCGCGTTCGACCGATATCGGTCGCAGCCGCGAACGTCAGCTCCACATACCTCGGGTAACACGACCCCTGCCGAGGGTCAAACAGCCCTTGTGGTTAGCAGCCTGTGGTCGCGCAGCGCCCGAGGACGCCCGGCGCCAGCTCCGCCTCGACGAGCTGTTGGATCACCGCAGGGTCGTTGAGCCCGGGGTAGATCCGGCCGCCGATGACGATCGACGGCGAGCTCGTCACCCCGGCTTGCCGAGCCGCCGCGATCCAGTCGAGGGTCGTGCTCGCGAGCCGCGCCCGGCAGGCCGACAGCACCTTGGTATCGATCTGCTGGTTCGCTGCGACACCGTCGATCAGCTTGTCGGGCGTGATCCGCCGACCGTGCGCGCGCGCCAGCTGGGTGTATGCCTCGCTGACCCACTGCCAGCCCGGCGAGGCATCGAGATCGTCGGGGCTCGAACCCACCTTCTCGGCGCACAGCGCGGCGTCGCCGAGCATCGTCAGCTCCGCGGCGTCCTCGCGCGCGACCTCGAACCACGGTGCCCACACGAGCCGGATCTCGCCGCGGTACGTGTTGTGGACGCGGTTGAGCACACGCATCGTCTGGTTGCACGTCGCGTCGTTGGGCCGGCACAACACGATCACCGGGACCGGCGCGACAGCATCTGGCTTGCCAAACGCGGGCAGGCCGTCGAGGGCGAGGGGAGGGTCCGCGAGCGGATGCACGCTCGACTCGACCTCGAGCTCGTCGTCCGTGGGGGCCGACGGGATCACGACGGGCTGTGTCGCCTGCAGGATCTCGGCGTCGAACGCCTCGAGCAGGTCGCGGCGATCGATGCCCTTGTCGAGCATCTCGCGCGCACGTTCGTACGCCTCGAGGTAGGCGCTCTCGTAGTCGGTCTCGCTCATCGCCGACAGCGACGCGCGCGCCGGCTTCGAGTTAAAGAACACCATCGGCGACGACGTTCCGCGCAGACGCTCGAGGCGGCGCTCGTTCGCGTCGATGACGTCGTGATAGCG
>JAYUYE010000013.1:0-5824 GCA_043752985.1 Myxococcales bacterium | reverse complement strand
GGCTCGCTCCCGCCGCGCCGACGGCGATCGTACCGACGAGGCCGCTGCCACCGTGGCTGAGGTTCATCGCGACTCATGCGCCGTACATGGTGCGTCGCGACTTCCTGGTCTGGGTGATCGCGCTGCTGTGCATCCTCCACGTCACGAATGTCGCGTTCGTCCTCCTCGTCATCGGCGGTCCGCTGATCGCCGCGGTGACGACCAAACATCACCTCGAGCTACGAAGCCTGCGGCGCTCGATCGCGAAGTCCGGCCGCATCCTCGAGCCGCCCGCGCGCTGAGATTCGAGTGCCTATTCGAGGCGCTTGATGATGTGGAAGCCGAAGTCGGACTGACACACGCCGATCTCACCGGGGTTGAGCCGCAGCGAGAGCTGACGAAACTCGATCACGAGCTGCGCATCCGGCGTCACCTTGAACGGCTGGCCGGTGGTCGCGCTGCCGAGATCCTCGGAGTTTGCTTTCATCAGAACGTCGAAGTCGGCGCCGCCCTTGAGCTGGCCGAGCAGGGACTTGACCTCGGCCTCGGCACCCTTCATGTCGCGTGCGGCGGCGCGCTTGTCCTGGCGGCCTCCGAACGCCTCGTTCAGGTCCTGCCACGAGATCAAGATGTGCTTCACGCTCGCGACGTTCGCGAGCGGTTCGCGCGCCATGATGTCTGCAGAGACGACCGACGACGTTGGCGCCTCGAACGGCTGCGAGCTGACCTTGCTGTTCATCGACGGGCCGCCCGGGGCTCCGGGTCCGCAGGCGGCGAGGAGCACGGCGATCGCGAGGCGCTTCATGCGCGGACGCTAACATGCACTCCATGATCCGGCACTCCCCGATCCGGCACTCCCCGATCCGGCACGGAACGTGGCAGGGTGAGCGCCATGAGCGCCATGAGCGAGGACGTAACCATGCAGGAGCTGGTCGAGCTGCTCCCCGCGCGGATCTGGTACCTGACCTCGAATGGCACGGACATGTGGTGCCGCCGGCCGTACGGCTTTCTGTTCTCGACCGGTCAGGCCGCCGAGACGTTCGCGAAGGAGATGGGCACCGGCGAGGAGCTGTTCGCGATCGGCCTCGATGCCGGCGCGCTGATCTCCGATGCGATCCTCAGCGGACTGCGTGACACGGCGGTGACCCGGCTGTTCATCGACCCGGCGATCGATGCGACGAGCGGCGACGTCCACGGCAAGATCCTGCGGCTCTCGCCGCTGACCTGAGCCGTCGAGTCAGGACAGGAGGGCGAGCAAGTCGTCGCGGGTGATCGCGGCAGCTCCGCCCGCATCGGCGAGCGCGGCATCGGCGAGCGCACGCTTGCGCGCCTGGAGCTCGAGGATGCGCTCCTCGACGGTATCGCGCGCCACCATGCGATAGACCATCACCGGCTTGTCCTGGCCAATACGGTGCGCGCGATCGGCGGCCTGATCCTCGACAGCGGGGTTCCACCACGGATCGATCAGGAACACGTGATCGGCCGCGGTCAGGTTGAGGCCGGTGCCGCCGGCCTTGAGCGATAGCAGCATGACGGGCGGGCCGTCCTCGGCCTGGAACGCGTGGACCACGCTCGCGCGATCGACGGTCGAGCCGTCGAGGCGGACGTACTTGAAGTTCGCCTTCTCGAGGTGCGGCTCGATCAGATCGAGCAGCGAGGTCCACTGCGAGAAGATCAGCGCACGGTGCCCATCCGCGACGGCGTCCGACAGCGCTTCCATCAGCCGCTCGAGCTTCGACGACGATTGCGGGGCCTCGCCGCCGCGCAGCCCGGCCGGGAGGAGGGCGGTGTGGCACGCCGCCTGGCGCAGGCGCAGCAGGGCCTCGAGCGCGGCCATCACGCCCTTGCCTTGTTCGAGGAGTGCAACGATCTCGCGCTGGGTCGCGGCGCGGATCGTGTCGTAGGTGATGCGCTCCGCCTCGTCGAGCTCGACGTACATCACGGAGTCGGTGCGCGGCGGCAGCTCGCGGGCGACCTCGGTCTTCATCCGACGCAGCACGAATGGCCGGATGCGATCGCGCAGGCGCCCCGCGGCTCCGGCATCACCGTTGACGATCGGCTCGGCCCAGCGATCCGCGAAGTCGGTGCGGCCACCGAGGAGACCCGGGTTCGTGAAGTGGAGCTGGCTCCACAGCTCGTCGAGCCGGTTCTCGATTGGCGTACCGGACAGCGTGACCCGCCAGTTCGCCTTCAGCTTGTAGGCGGCGCGCGCGACCTGGCTGTCGGGGTTCTTGATCGTCTGGGACTCGTCGAGGATGACGGTGTCCCAGGCGATCGCGGCGAGCACGTCGGTGTCGTTGCGCAGGATCGGATAGCTCGTCAAGACGACGTCCGCGCTGGTGTCGAGCGCGCGGCGGGCGCCGTGATACGACGAGACCTCGAGGTCGGGGCGGAACTTCTTGATCTCGGCGAGCCAGTTGAACAGCACGCTGGTCGGCGACACGACGAGCGTCCGCGTCTTGCCGGGTGCCTGGATCGCGGCGAGCGCCTGGATCGTCTTGCCAAGACCCATGTCGTCGGCGAGCACGCAGCCAAGACCTGCCTGCCGACAGAACACGAGCCAGTCGACGCCACGCTGCTGATACGGGCGCAGCTCGCCGACGAAGCCACCTTCCGCCGCGACGACCGGGATGCCGGCGAAGCCGTCGAGCAGTGGGCGCAGACGATCGAGCTCGGGCGGAGGCGGCTCGTCGAGCTCGGCGCACAGCTTCGCGAGATCCGGCAGCGCGTACATCGGGACCTTGTGATCGTCACCGCGTGAGGCGAGCAGATCGGCGACGCGATCGCCATGCTGATCGAACCACGTCATCGGCACGCGGCCCCAGCCGCCGCCCTGCAGCGGAACGAGGTCGACGCCGTTTTGCCACGCGCGCAGCGCGGCCGCGATCGAGGCGGTCTTGCCACCGGGGCCCTGGAGGGCGACATCCATCTTGCTGCCGTCGATCGTGATCCGGGCGTCGAGCGAGACGGCCTTGGTCGCGTTCGCGGCCTTCGCGTCGAGGCGGAACCAGCCTGCGAGCTGGTTGTGCATCAGGAACGCTTCGCGACCGGTGAGCTCGACGCGCCGACCGGGAACGAGGTTGAGCTCGTCGCGCAGGCGGTGAGTCAGCCGGCGCTCGGCATCCTGATCGCGGATCGGCAGGTCGCCTTTGAGATGAACGATCGTGCTGCCATCGACACGCGCGCGCGGTGGATCGCCGTAGACCAGCGTGGGGAACACGACGAGGCGATCGCCGTCCTGATCGACATCGAAGGACATCCGCGGCTGCTCGCGCTTGCCCATCTGTGGCAGCACGGTCGCGCGGATATCGATGTCGATCCGCGCAGCGAGCGCGGGCAGGGTCTTGCCGATCAGCTCCGCGAAGGCCGAGCGCGGAACGGTGAACTGCTGCGGGAGCTTCTCGAGCCGCGCGCCGGTGAGATCGACCGCACCGATCGGCCGGATCACGTTGTCGCTCGTGCGCACCACGCCGGTCGCGACGACCTCGCGCACGCCACGGTCAGCCTCGATCCGCACCTTCACGCCGCCGGGTGCATCCTCGATGATCGCGCGGGGCATGATCGGATCGCCGCTCGTGGTGACCGGCTCGTCCTTCCACATCACGTCGCGCGCATCGGCGAGGATCGTGAGGACACGATCGAGCTTGTCGCCGGTGATCGGAGCCCGGCGCACACCGAGCAGCTTGTCGACCGTGAGGTCGCACTGCATCGTCGCGATGTGCCCGGCCTTGCCGGTGCCGATCAGCGAGAGCACCGAACCGATCAGGGGCTCGGTCCGATCGCCACGAACCAGCACACGCTGGACGAGCAGGCCGCCCGCCTCGGGCGTCAGGATGTAGCGGATCGGAGCGGCCGCGATCGTCGATTTCGGCAGCTCTCCATCGGCCTGCTCCGCGGCGATCACCGAGGCGCACACGTGGGAGCACACGGCCTCACGGCTGGTGCAGTTGCACTCCCACTCCGCATGTTTCGTATTGAGGACCACCTCGAAGGGGATCGGCTTGCCGGGGACCCGGACCTCGAGCTCGAGCTCGTCCCCGCGATCGACTCGGCCGACGACGCGGCCATCTCGGGCAAGGGTCACCCCTTGCGACCAGGTGCGGTCGGTCGCTTTCGCGCGGACCGAATCGCGGAGGGCTGCGAGCACGGTCGGTCTCCTTAGCACGCCTAGGGCGCCGAGACCAAAGGCCTACCAGGCATGATACGGTCCGGTCCGTGGCAGGGGAACCCGTCGACGACAACGAGCTCGATGCCGAGCTGGTCGCCCGGATGGCAGCAGGGGACCGGGACGCGATGTCCCAGCTCTACACCCGCCACTCCCCCGTGATGCTCGGTCTCGCGATGCGGATCGTCCGCGAGCGCCGCGAGGCAGAAGACCTCCTACATGACGTCTTCCTCGAGGCATGGCGCGCTGCCAAAGACTTCGATCCGAAGCGCGGGAGGGTTCGTACCTGGTTGACCATCCGTATGCGCTCCAGAGCTCTCGATCTCCAGAAGTCAGCCCGGGTCTCCCGCAATGCGGGCGATGCCGGTCTCGACCACGTGGTCGACGAGCGCGAGCGGACGAGCCCTGATCACGCCCGGATCCGGACCGCGCTCGCCAACCTCGGCACCGACCAGCGCAAGGTCCTCGAGCTCGCCTACTTCGAAGGCCTGTCGTGCACCGAGATTGCCGAGAAAATCGCGATCCCGGTCGGCACCGTGAAGTCGCGGATCGCCGCTGGGCTCGATCGCCTGCGCGTCGGCATCGCCGGAAAGGTGCTGTCGTGAGCGACGTTCGCGAGCTTCTCGCGCTCTACGTTCTCGGTGCCCTCGACGAGGCCGAGCTGACCCAGGTCATGCAGGCGGTGTCCGCTGATCCTGCGCTCGCCGACGAGCTCGCCGCCCTCGAGGACACCGCGCTGGCGTTGATCGCGCCGGTCACGCCATCGTCCGGCGTCCACGCGCGGCTGCTGTCCTCGGTCGGCGGCGGCACGTTCGAGCGCCACGCCGCGCCGATGGCGAAGCTGTTTGACGTCAGCCTCGAGCGCTCGCGTGAGCTGCTCGGCCTGATCGATCGCACGTCGTCCTGGGAGACCGCTCTACCTGGCGTTCACCTCGTCCACTTCGATGGCGGTCCGGCCTACAGCGGGGCCGACTGCGGCTTCATCAAGCTCGACCCCGGAACCGCCTTTCCCATGCACAAGCACCTGGGTGAGGAGGTGTCGCTCATCCTCGCAGGTGGCGTCCGCGACCGAACGACAGGTCGCCTCTACAGCCCCGGGGACGAGATCGTCGAGCCGCAGGACATCGAGCACGACGTGGTGTGTGAAGGCGACGAGGCGTGCCTCTATGCGGCCCGCGCCATGAACGGGATCTCGATCGCGGGAGCGCCCGCTCGTCCGCCGAAGAAGTAAGCCCGAGTCAGAGCGGGATTCATCCCGCGCCGTGTACGATGGGCAAGGTGGCAACGTCTGGACGCAGCGATGACGGCATGCGGCTGGTGGGAACCATCCTCAGCATCGAGCTGCATGCGACGTCGACGAAGTTCCAGCATGTGAGCTCGCGACAGGTCGCCAAGATCCAGCTCGACATCGAGCGCGCGACCGATGACGAAGGCGAAGACCTCGACGTCGGAAACCTCGCGGATCTCAGCTTCCAGGGACCCGCGGAGCTCGTGCCGCGCTTCAACGCGGGCGACCGCGTGCAGATCGTGACGAGCGCGGAGTCGCAGCTTCACATCACGAGCATCCGTCCCGCGCCGCTGTCGTAGCTAGAGCACGCGCACGACGCCGACGAGCGCCACGCCGACGAACATCGCGAGCGCGACGACCGGAAGGTACGCCAGCACCCAATGATCGCGGCG
>JAYUYE010000012.1:0-5825 GCA_043752985.1 Myxococcales bacterium | reverse complement strand
GCGAACGCTCCACGCGACGCGAACGCACCACGCGACGCGAACGCTCCGCGCGACGCGAACCCTCCGCGCGACGCGAACGCTCCACGCGACGCGAACGCTCCGCGCGACGCGAACGCTCCGCGCGACGCGAACGCTCCGCGCGACGCGAACGCACCGCGTGAGGATCGTGCTCGCGAGGGTGGGCGTCAGCGCCGCGACTGGGGCGCGCGCGGCGGTCAGCGCGGATCCGCATCGGCGAGCGGAGCGCCGTCGAGCGAAGGTACCGGCGACGCGAGCGCTGCGGACACTGCGGCCACCGCGATCCCGGGCGACAGTTCCGGCGCGGTGACCGCGAGCGGCCCTTCCGCGGCGGTGGGCGGACCTTCGGGTGACGCGCAGCGCGGTCGCGAGCATCGCGGTCGTGACGGCGGTGGTCGTGACGGCAATCGTGGTCGCGACGGCAATCGCGGCGGTGTGCGTGACGGCAACCGCGGCGGCGGGCGTGACGGCAACCGCGGTGGCAGTCAGCGTTCGGCTGGCGGCGGCGGCGGCGATCAGCGTTCCGGCGGTCAGCGTTCGGGCCCGGGCGGCGGCTCGGGCGAATCCACCGACGGACGACTGTCCGAAGGCGACTCGCGCAGCGGCGCTTCGGTCGCGGAAGCGAGCGGCGCGACCGGCGTCGACGCGGCCTCCGTCATTCCGAGCCGCGCAACCGATAACGAGTTCCGCGATGGCCGCGAGGGAATCGTCGACGGCGGCGGCGGCGACGGCGACGCGCTGCTCGCCGATGCAAACCCTGGCGACGCCAACCGCGGCGGTCCCCGCGGCGACGGACGCGGTGGGCGTGACAATCGCGGTGGCGGAGACCGCAGCGGCGCCAGTCGGCCAGGCGGCGGCCGTGGCGACAATCGCGGTGGCGCCCGCGGCGAGAATCGCAGCGGCGGCGGCGGGCACGATGGCAACCGTCCCGGCGGCAGCGGTCCGGGCGGACCCGGCGACCATCGCGGCCCCGTTCAGCGCGGCGGCGATCGCAATCGCCAGGGCGGCGGCGGCGGCAGCGCAAGCTCCGACGCCGCATTCAACGAGGACGGAACCCTCGCCGAACCGCAGCGTGCGGATGGTCGCGGCGGTCGCGGCGGCGGCGACCGAAATCGCGGCGGTGGTCGCGATGGCAATCGTGGCAACGACAATCGCGGCAACGACAATCGCGGCGGTGCCGCTGCCGACTCGCGCAGCGGCACGCCCGACGTGCCACGCACGTACGACGCGCCCGCAGCACCGCGCCTCGAACAGCGCCGTCCGCAAGCAGCTGTCGAAGACGTCGAGAGCATCAACGAGCTGCCAAGCGTCGCGTGGGGCAGCGATGATGCCGGCCCGCCACCGACGCTCGTGTTCCCGGCGGATCTTCCGGTCGATGCCCCCGATACCGATCTCGATCCGCTGACCCATCCGACACTCGACGGCGCGAGCGCGCAACTCGGCGACGATATCGCGAGCGTGGTCGGCGTGCGCTTCCAGGTCGGCGGCCGCATCCAGTGGTGCGATGCCGGCGATGCCGACTACGAACGCGGCGAACGGATCCTCGTCGATTCCGAGCGTGGCCAGCGGATCGCGACCGTCGCGACGCCGCCGACCCGCCGCGCGACGCGCGACCGTGGGCTGCGCCGGGTGATCCGGCGCGCGACCGAGCTGGACCTGCGCGGCGAGGCGACGGTCGATGCGGATCGCGGCAAGGCGCTGCGCATCGCGAAGGATGTCGCGGCCAACCTGCGGCTCCCGCTCAAGGTCTTCCGCGTCGAGCTGATCGGCCAGGGTCGCGGCGCGAAGCTCAACGTGTATTACACGAGCGATGAGCGGCTCGACCTCCGCGAATTTATCCATACCCTCGGCCAGACCGTCGGTCGCGAGACGGGCGCGCGCCTCGAGCTGCGCCAGCTCGGCGTACGCGATGAGGCGAAGGCCGTCGGAGGCATCGGATCGTGTGGGCTGACCCTGTGCTGCACGACGTGGCTACCGGACTTCGTCCCGGTCTCGATCAAGATGGCAAAGGATCAGGGACTCGTGCTGTCGCCGACGAAGGTCGCGGGTCAGTGCGGGCGGCTCAAGTGCTGCCTCGTGTACGAGCAGGCTGCGTATGCCGAGCTGCGCAAGGGACTGCCGAAGCTCGGCAAGCGCGTGATCTCGCAACGCGGTGAAGGCCGCGTCGTCGAGGTCGACGTTTTGCGCCAGCGGATCCGCGTGTCGTACGGCATGGGCGATACCGAGGTGCTGCCAGCAACCGACGTCAAGCCGCTGTTCCCGGCGGGAAACCCGCCACGCGCGCCACGGGCCGAGGGTGGCGGCCACAGTCACGCGCCCGAGGTCGAGGTGGAAGCTACCGAGCCCGACGAGGCGCCCGACGAGTTCCCTGTCGAACAACTGCCGCCGACGGATGACCCGAGCTCCGACGATCACGGCCCGACCGACGACCCGAGCTCGGACGACTTCCAAGCATGAGCACGCCCTTCTACATCACCACGCCGATCTACTACGTCAACGACGTGCCGCACCTCGGGCACGCCTACGCGACCATGGTCGCCGACGCGTTCGCGCGTTTTCATCGGATGCGCGGCGATGACACGCGGTTCCTCACCGGCACCGACGAACACGGCCAGAAGGTCGAGGAGACCGCGAAGAAGCGCGGGCTGACGCCGCAGCAGCTCGTCGATGAAGTCGCGCCGCGGTTCGACGAAGCGTGGAAGACGCTCGAGATCACGGACTACCATTTCATCCGCACCACGAGCGAGAAGCACAAGCAGGTCGTCACGAACCTGTGGCACCGGATCAAGAGCAGGAGTCCCGAGGACCTCTACCTCGCGTCGTACCAGGGCTGGTACTGCGTCGGCTGCGAGGCGTTCTACACGGAGAGTCAACTCGTCAAGGAGGGCGACGCGTGGTTGTGCACCGTGCACAAGCGTCCGGTCGAGTTCATCGACAAGGAGCGGTCCTGGTTCTTCAAGCTGTCGAAGTACGCGAGGCCGCTACTCGATCACATCGAGGCGCATCCCGAGTTCATTCGGCCCGACGCGTACCGCAAGGAGATTGTCTCGTTCCTCGAGTCGGGTCTGCGCGACCTCTCGGTGTCCCGCACGAGCTTCGCGTGGGGGATCCCGGTTCCCGAGTCGGATCCCGACGGGAAGCAGCACGTGATCTACGTGTGGATGGACGCGCTCACGAACTACTACTCGGACCTGTGCCCACCCGACGGCTCGCTCGACGGCGCGGACGCGAAGAAGTACTTCCCGCACGCGGTCCACCTGATCGGGAAAGACATCCTTCGCTTCCACAGCGTGTACTGGCCGGCGTTCCTGATGTCCGCCGGTCTGCCACTGCCGAAGTCGATCCTCGCGACCGGCTGGTGGACCGTGCGCGGCGAGAAGATCTCCAAGTCGATGCCGGCGACGCGCATCGATCCGATCAAGCTCGCACAGGCGCTCGCGGTGGGTCCGTTCGGTCTCCCGCTCGGGATCGATGCGATGCGCTACTACCTGATGCGCGAGGTGCCGCTCGGCAACGACGGCGACTTCACCTTCGAGGGACTGTTCGGCCGGTTCAACGCAGATCTCGCGAACGACCTCGGCAACCTCGTCAATCGCAGCCTGACCTTGATCGCGAAGTTTGCCGCCGATCATCCGCCAGTGCGCGACGACACGTTCCACAGCGACGGCACCGAAAATCCGTACTGGCAGCTCGAGGTCCACGCGTTCGAGACCGTGCGGCTGGTCGCTCGCGAATTCGATGCGCTCGCACCGTCGCGTGCGCTCGAGCTGTTGTGGCGGTTCATCGGCCAGGCGAACCGGTTCATCGATCAGACGCAGCCGTGGGCAATGGCACGCTCGAAGGATCCGGCGCTCGGGCATGCACTTTGGTGCCTGCAGTCGGCGCTGTGGACGATCGCGCGGATGATCGCCCCCGTGCTGCCGGCGACGTCGCGCACCCTGCTCGGTTGGCTCGGCGACACCGGGCCGGTGACCTGGCCCGATGGTGTCGATGGACGCGTGTTCACGCAGGCACCGCCGCTCACCGCACAGCCGCCGTCGGGCGCGATGTTCCCGCGGCTCGACGAGCCGATGCAGGCCAAGATCCTCGCGGCCGTGATCGGCGATCCGCCGGTTGCCGAGGCCGCGCCCGCTGTGCCGCCAGCCCCCGTTCCCGCCAAGCCCGCGGCTGCACCGATCGCGCAGATCACGTTCGACGACTTCGCGAAGCTCGAGCTTCGCGTGGGCAAGGTGCTCAGCGCCGTGGCGATCCCGAAGAAGGACAAGCTGCTCCATCTCCAGGTCGACCTTGGCGAGGCCAAGCCGCGCTCGATCATCGCGGGCATCGCCGAGGCCTACAAGCCGGATGCACTCGTCGGCTCGCAGGTGATCGTCGTCGCGAACCTCGCGCCGCGGAAGATGGCGGGCTTGATGTCGGAGGGCATGATCCTCGCCGCGGGCGAGGAAGGCATCCTCGGACTTTCCGCGCTCGACCGCGACGTGCCGCCCGGAACCCGGGTACGATAGGGTCGGAAATGTCGTCCGAGCAACGTCGCGCCGCACGCCTCGTGGTCAACGCCCCTGCCGTGATCGAGTCGATCGGTCAGGTTCCGATGACGCTTCATCCGAACCTCGCCGCGGTGTTCCGCCGCGTCGATGCGGATGGCTCCACGATCGGCAAGCGGTTCCCCGCTGTGATTCGCGACCTGTCGACCAATGGCGCGTTCATCTCCGGACCGCCGCTGCCGCTCCTGTCGCGCGTCGCCGTCAAGTTCGAGATCCGCGGCATGGGCTCGGTCGATGCAGTCGGGTGGGTTCTGTGGCAGCGCACTGATGACTGCGAGCTGCCGAGCGACAACGGCAGCGTCACGCTGCCGAAAGGCTTCGGCGTGCTGTTCGAATCAATTCCGCTCGAGACGCGCGCGCACATCGCGAGCCTCGTCTCTCGCCAGTAGGCAGACGCGCGGTGACCGACCCACGTCACCACCGATTTCTCCCGCGCTATCGCGGTCTCGCCGTCGGTGCGATGAGTCTCGGTGGAGGGCTTGTCGCGGTCGGCGCCGGCATCGGTATGGTTGCATTGCCGATCGTCGCTGGCGTGATCGGGATCGGCGCGGGCACCGCGTATCTGTTCTCGCCGACGTGGCGACTCGAAGTGATCACGGAAGACACCGGGCTCGAGGTTCGCACTCCAAAGCGCTCACGCTTCAAGCTCGCGTGGTCCGACGTCGTGCGTGTGGTCGCATCGCCGACCACGAACACGTGTTTCGTCGACGGCGGCACCCCCGAGCGCAGCTTGCTCGTCCCGGGTGTCGGAGCTCCCGCGCCCTATGATCTCGAAGATCGTCCCGCACTGGTCGCGACGATCCTCGCGCGTGTCACTCCAGACAGAGTGACCATCGTTGAATCGCTGGACAGCGCTTCCTCGACGCAATCACCTCAGTGATAGCGTTTCGGCATGCGAATCGGGGCGACTAGTCAGTCGCGGGGGCCGGCGGATCCGGCCACGCGGTCGGGGACTCGCCCGGGCGCACGCAGCGCGTGCTCTGCAGCTCGGTCGCGAGCTTGTCGGCACCCGCGAGGTCGGTAGCGATCGCGACGACGACCACCGCCTGCGTCGCGCAGCTCACCGACTTGACCCAGCCGTGAACGAGCTGGCCTTCGATCGTTCCGCTCACCAGCGAACGATCGCCGACGTGCCCGGTGATCGCGAGCTTCCAGCCGACGGCGTTGAACATCGGGACGACCAAGTCCTCGATGCCCGATGGCGAGCTCGAGATCGTCTTGAGGAGCACCAGCCCACTGCCGTCGCTGAGCACGACCTGGCCA
>JAYUYE010000011.1:0-5828 GCA_043752985.1 Myxococcales bacterium | reverse complement strand
TTCGGGAACCGGCCCTGGAGCCGAGACAGCGTGTCCATGCCCTTCTTCTCGAGGCCGCGGCGCAGATAGCGCTCCGATAGCTCGAGCTGAAACCGTGCCTCACCGGGGGCGGCGCGAACCACGGCCTCGTACTGCGCGAGCGCCTCGGCATCACGGCCGGAATTCTCGAGCAGCTGGATCAACTTGCGCTGGGTCTCGAGCTCCCACTGCGCCTTGCTGACCGCCTTCTTGAGCGCGGCGATCGCCTTGTCCTGCGCGCCGGTCTCCTCGTAGAGCTTGCCGAGTGTGTCCCACTCGAAGTGGCCGCGGCTGCCCTCGGGCCACGTCTTCTCGTACTCGGCGAGCAGGGCAGGGAGCGCCTGCTTCTTGCGATAGATATCGATGACCCGCGAGGTGAGCTCGACCTCGAGGTAGTAGCCCTTCGGCGCGCTCTTGATCGCGCGGCGATACTCGGCGACGGCCTCCTCGTCCTTGCCCATGCCCTCGAGCGCCTGGCCGCGGCGCGAGATGACCTCGACCCGGCGTGCTGGGTCACCGCCGAGCAGCTTCTCCGCAGCCGCGTAGCTCTCGAACGCCACGTCGCGGCGATTCGCGGCGAGCATGGCGTCGCCACGCTCGATCCATAGCTGCGCGTTCTTGGGATCGAGCTCGAGGAACGTCTTGAAGTACGCGTTGGCTCCGTCGATGTCGTTGGTCGCGAGCGCGAGGTCGGCGAGCGAGCGCAGCGCTTTCTTCTTCATGTCCTTCGACGACGCGTGGGTCAGCGCCTTGTCGTAGGCGACGCGCGCCTCGGCTGGCTTGCTCGCCGACCTCTGGACCTCGCCGATCAAAAGCCAGGTCTGCGCGTCGGTGTCTTTCTTCGCGACGGCGCGCGTCCACATGGCGAGGGCGCCGGGCTCGTCACCGGTCGCCTTGTGCAGGCGGCCGATCACGATCATCGACGACACGTCGTCGGGATTCTTCGCGAGGGCCTTGCCGTACTCCTCCTTGAGCAGGTCGACGGTTCGATAGCGCCGGTACTTCTCGAACAGCTTCGCGAGGGCCGAAGCGTCGTGCGGGTTGCGCGCGAGGATCCCCTTGTACCGAGCGATCTCGGCCTTGTCGAACGGGTCGCGCTGCACGCCCCAATCCTCGCCGGGCTGCGCGGTTGCCACCGCGGTCGGGGCCAGCATCAGGGCACAGGCGAGGAACAATCGGAGGCGCCGCATCCTCGAGGATCATAGCCCCTCGGTGGGGCACGTGCCCGTCGAGACTATGCGCGAATACGAGCGAGCAACGACCCGAGATTCTTGCGCCGTGACTCGATACAGAAGTCGCGGATCATGCGTGCCTGACTCTTCGCCATCGCGAGGAATCTCACGCCGAGCCCCGACGCCATGCGGTCGTCCTTGCGGTAGCAGACCTGACCTGACGCCCAGATCGAATCAGCGACTCCAGGAAGATCGATCTCGAGCCCGACGACGAGCCCGGGCGGCGGCGCGAGCATCGAGATCGCAGACATGCTGATGCCGGTATCACTGAGGTCCCCCGACAGCCCGCGGATGGGCCGGTCGTGGACATAGGAGGTGACCATGGTCTCGAAAGGAATCCGGTAGCCGAGTCGGCGCTCTTGCAAGTGATTCACCCCAGGTGTGCTGATGTAGGATAAAAGCGTACCAGTGGCGCCGAGCAGTCCAAACTTTTCACCGTTTCCGTTCGAGCGCCTGCGTCGCGTGACCCGGCGCGAGGCCGCGCTGACCTCGCTGCTCGCACGCTGGATCTCCGCGCGCCCCCTCGGTGCGCGATGCGCAAAGCTCGCCGGCGGTCCGGTCACGGTCTCGGTCGCCGGCATTCACGAGAAGACGGGGCGACCCTCGCTCGATCCGCACGCTGCGATCGCGGAGGTTCGGTTCGGAGGCGCGGCGTTCGTGCTGATCGGCTCGTCGGAACCGACGCGCCTCCTCGCGCAACGCCTCCTCGGTGGACCGAAGGAGCTCGCTGCGCCGCGCCCGCTGACCGCCGCGGAGCACGCGATCTGGGCGCTCGCCCTCGCAACGGCGATCGAGGACGTCGGCATCGCCGCCGAGGTCTGGCCGCTGGCTGACCTCGATCCGGACCTCGCGCGGGACGCCCTGATGATCGAGCTCGCGGTCGACCTCGCGGGCACCCCGTGCAACGTGGTGGCGCTGTGCCCCCGCGACCTCGAGCTCCGCGTCCCGCCGCCGCGGACCCCCGCGTGGACGCTCGACGTGCCGATCGTACTCGCCAGCTGTGCGGTGCCGCGAGATTCGCTGAGCCGCCTGGAGCTGCGCGACGTGATCACCGTCGACCGCGCTCCTGCCCTGTGGGTGGCCGACGGTACGATCGGGCTCGCAGCGACGACCGGCGCTGTGGAGGCGAAGGTCACGACCGGTTATGTTCCGCGCGACATGGCGCTACCGGACGAAGCTCACGTCGAGCTGGTCGTACAGCTCGGAACGATGCGGCTCACGCTGCGTCAGCTCGGTGAGCTCGCGACCGGTACGGTCGTCGCTCTCGGTCGCCCGCTTGCCGGTCCGTACGAGGTCCGCGCCGCGGGACGTCTGATCGGGCAGGGCGAGCTGGTAGACGTTGACGGAGAAGTCGGCGTACGCATCGTGTCTCTCCAGGAGTAAGTACATGCCGACCTACGAATATCGATGTAACGCCTGCGCCCGCGAGTTCGAGTATCAGCAGCGCATGAGCGATGACGATCTCGTCACCTGCGAAGCGTGCAACGAGCCCAAGCTCGAGAAGCTGATCTCGCGGACCGCGTTCCAGCTCAAGGGCGGCGGCTGGTACAAAGATCTGTACTCGTCGACCAAGCCTGCCGAGGCCGCCAAGGACGCCAAGGACGCGAGCACCCCGGCTGCGACGGCGTCGACCGACAAGGCCGCGGACAAACCGGCGGCCAAGGCCGACAGCGGCAGCTCGTCGGGTGGCGACTCCTCGAGTAGCGGCTCGTCGAGCAGCGGCACCACGACGTCGACGCCGGCGGTCGCCGCGCCGTCGACACCCAAGCCGTCGACCACGCCGTGACCGCGCAGCTGATCGACGGCAAGGCGATCGCTGCAAAGCTGCGCGCCGAGGTCGCGATCGCCGCGAACGAGCTGCGCGCGCGGAGTATCGCGCCGACCCTCGCGGTCGTGCTCGTCGGCGAGGATCCCGCGTCGGCGGTCTACGTGAAGAGCAAGACGAAGGCGGCGCGCGAGGCGAACGTCGACGTCCGCGATCACAAGCTGGCGGCGACCGTCTCGCAGGCCGAGCTGATGGCGCTCGTGGCGCAGCTCAACGCCGATCCGATCGTCGACGGCATCCTGGTCCAGCTGCCGCTACCTTCGCACCTCGACAGCGAGGCCGTGATCCGCTCACTCGATCCAGCGAAGGACGTCGATGGCCTGCATCCATCGAGCCTCGGCTTTCTCGCCCAGGGCAAGCCGGTGTTCTCGCCGTGCACGCCGAAGGGCTGCATGCGCCTGTTGCGCGAGGTAGGTGCGGATCTCGTCGGTGCGCGCGCCGTCGTGATCGGCCGCAGTGTCCTCGTCGGCAAGCCCATCGCGCTCCTGCTCGCGAACGCGAACGCCACCGTCACGATGTGTCATTCGAAGACGCGCGACCTCGCAGACGAAGTGCGGCGCGCGGAGATCGTCGTCGCCGCGGTGGGCCGGCCCGAGATGATCAAGGGTTCGTGGATCTCCGACGGCGCGATCGTTCTCGACGTCGGCATCAACCGCACGGCCGAGGGCAAGCTCCTCGGCGACGTCGAATTTGCGGCTGCCGCGGAGCGCGCGCGGGCGATCACGCCGGTTCCCGGCGGTGTCGGGCCGATGACGATCGCGTGCTTGCTCGAGAACACGGTCGAGGCGGCACGCCGCCGCCGCGCGGGCTGATTCCGCTCAGCCCGTGATCGTCGGGCCGCTGCTGCCGACCTTCATCGGCTTGGACAGCGCGCGCACCAGAACGACCTGCAGCTCGGCGAACGCCGGCGGGTTGCTCGCGAGCTCGTCGGCGCCGGCCAGCCGCGCGAGCTCGCGCAGCTTGGCGCTCGCGGCGATCGCGACGGTCGGCACCGGAGGCGACAGCTCCTTCGCGGCGCGAATGGTCGCGAGCCCGGCCTCGGTGTCGAAGTCGATGTCGACGACAGCGAGATCGACCTCGCTCGTCATCAGCGCGGCGGCGACCGAGGCGTCCGCGGCCTGCATGATCTCGGCGGTGGCGATGATCGACTTGATCGAGCGGGCGAGCGTCGTGCGGTCCTGGCGATCGCCCGACAGCACGAGGATGTGCACACCGTGGAACTTCGAAACGAGGTGATCGATCACGCTGCCAAGCTCGGTGGCGACGTCCTGAAACTCGATGCCGAGGCCGGGAGGACCCTCGGGGCTGTCATCGCCGCGGCGCCACGCAACCACGCCGACGAGGCTGATCGGCTCCTGCCCGGGAATCTGCAGGGCGACCTCGGTCATCGCACCGGTCGGGATGTCCTGGTCGGTCTCGAGGAACAGACCGCCGCGCGACAGGTTCACCGAGTAGGCGATCAGGAACGAGGACGGAGTCCGGAACTCGACCTGCACCGTGTAGGGCATCCGGTCGTGTTCGCGTTCGGCCACTGCCGGCTCAGTATCACGAAACCTCGGTCGAATAACCCGCCCAACAGCGTCGAGCTACCCGGTCGCTACCTCTGATTGCTGCGACACGTGGGGTGGGCGACGCACAGCCCGATCAGAGCAGGCGATCGAGGACGCGCTCGAGATGGTCAAGGTTCAGGTAGCGGATCTCGATCGTGCCGGCCTTGCCGGGAGCGTCCTCGGTGATGGTCACCGGGCCGCCGAGAGCGCGCGTCAGTCGCTCTTCGAGATCGCGAACCGAGGCCGACTTGTTCGGGGTCGGCGTCCGAGCAGGGCGGTCCTGCTGCGGTTCACGGGTCTTCTTGACCAGGTCCTCGGTCGCGCGGACCGAGAGCTGCTTGGCGACGACCTTGCGCGCCGCGATCTCGATCGCGTCGGCGCTCTCGAGGCCGAGCAGGGCGCGGGCATGACCCATCGTCAGTGCCTCGTCCTCGACGAGCTGACGGACCTCGGAGGGCAGGCGGAGGAGGCGCATGGTGTTCGCGACCGTGCTGCGGTCCTTGCCAATGCGGCCGCCGATCTCCTCCTGCGTCAGGCCGAACTCGTCGACCAGGCGCTGGAACGCGGCCGCCTCTTCGAGCGGTCCGAGGTCGGCGCGCTGGAGGTTCTCGACGAGCGCGCGCTCGAGAGCGGCACCTTCCGCGACGTCCTGGACGACGACTGGAATCTCGTGCAGTCCCGCGCGCTGGGCGGCGCGCCACCGGCGCTCGCCGGCGATCAGGAAGTAACCGCCACCCGGCCGCGGCCGGACGACGAGCGGCACGATGATGCCGTGGACCTTGATCGAGTCCGCGAGCTCGCCGAGCTTGACGTCGTCGAACCTGTGGCGCGGCTGCTCGGGGCTCGGATAGAGCTCCTCGACGCCGGCGGCGAAGTAGACGCGGGACCGTTGCGGCGTCGCGAGCTCGCGGTCCACCGCCGCTGCCGAAGCTGGCGCGGACGGCGGAAGCATCGACATGCCGGCGCCGCCGCCGGGCAGCAGCGCTCCGAGTCCTCGACCGAGCCCACGCTTCTTGGTCATGTCGCTCATCACTGCGTAGCACCTCGGTCGACGGGCGCCCCGGACTGCATGCGCACGAGGAACTCGTCCGCGATCGCCAGGTAGCTCTTGGTGCCCGCGCACTTCAGGTCATAGAGCAGCACGGGCTTGCCGTGGCTCGGCGCCTCGGACAGGCGGACGTTGCGCGGGATGCTCTCGCCGAA
>JAYUYE010000010.1:0-2267 GCA_043752985.1 Myxococcales bacterium | reverse complement strand
CCGATCAGTTCTAGCGTCGGTGTGAACTCTGGCGCGCGGTTGCGCGGGCAACGATTCCCGTGTGGCATGGGCCGCGACTGGATCGATCCGTGCTCGAGCGCCGCGTGGTTCGATGGCTGGGAGCGGCCGGTCGAAGCGGATACGCCGTGGAAGCGTGAGCTGCTCGAGATGCCAGCGCCAACCGTGAAGCCGCGGACGTGGCTGCTGAACGTCGGTTGGCGGAGGCTGGGTTTGCTCCGCTTCGATGAGATGCCAGGTGCCCGCGCGGACCGCGAGTGGGTAGTGTTCGCCGAGCAGATGATGGGAGCGTATTGACCTCCGTCTGTGGTCGAGCGGCGCGGCGCGTCGGTCCACCGTGTGTCATCGGCGTCGCGTCGCGTCGGGTCGCGTCGCGTCGCGTCGCGTCGCGTCGGTCCGTCAACGCCATGGCCAAGGGCAGGGGCAATTCCGCTCGCACGAACGCCCGCGCCGAGGGTCTACGCCTCGTGTGCACAAGGCGGTGCGCCAAGTGGATCGTTGCCCAACATCAAACCATCCTTGTGGGCCAGGGGCTGTCCCTGATTCGGGCCTGGGAGAGTCTGATCATTTTGATCGCTTCTGAGATCGCTGATCGATGGTGTTGAGCGCGGATCCTGGTCGTGATCAAAACTGGTCATGCGCGGGCACTTCCCGGTGCCGCCCGGCGAGCCGGGGTCCAAACGTTTGTAGAACAGACACCGGCCGGTGCCGTCGAAGAAGCTCACTGTGCTTTGCCTGTCTCCGCTGCTTGCTCGTGGAAGTGCGCTTGTCTCCTGTGGGCATGCGAATCTTCCTGGGGCCGAGCCCGGGGCAGAAGACATGCCGGCATGGAGCTTGCCTCCGCTGGATGCATGAACAAATTTCGCAGGACGCTCGGGGCGTCGACGTTGCGACACGACAAGGTCGTGAATCTTTCGGGTCACGATATCGGCCGGATCGAAGAGCTGATGATCGACGTCACGACGGGGCGCGTCGCCTATGCGGTTCTCTCGTTCGGCGGATTTCTCGGGATCGGGGGCAAGCTGTTTGCGTTGCCGTGGTCGGCGCTCACCGTCGACGAGACGAAGAGGCGATTCGTCGTCAACGTGACGCGCGGGTCCCTGGAGAAGATGCCGGGCTTCGACAAGGAGCACTGGCCGGATCTCGACGATCTCGAGTACGCCCAAGGCGTCTATCGACAGTGGGGTGCGACGCCGTACTGGACGTGAGATGGGTTGGGAGCGCGTGCGCACACGCAGCTGGCGCGCCGTGCGTAGAGGCACGATCAGGGATGCGCGGCGCCCTGGTCATCGACGCGGTCTGCGACCTCGGTGATGCCCTCCTGACGTGCGCAGTGCGCACAACAGAAGTACTGGCCGCGCGCTTCCATGCCGTGCCCGATGATGGGCACCTTGCAGTGGTTGCAGCGTGGGGCGAGTGTGTGGATCGCGCACGCGAACGAATCGAAGACGTGAGTCGTCCCACCGATCACGATCTCGAACGCCTTGTCGTAGGTGTTGCCGCAGCACTCGCAAGTCTTCATGCCGCCGATAGGTGCAAGGGAAAGGCCGTGCGGGTTCTCCGCATGGAATGGCCCTTGCTCACATGGTGGGCATGAGTCGCGTCTCGCAACGATTGAGAATGGCGGTGATCGGGCAGGGTCACTTTGCGCAGGCAGCTGTGCTGCCGGCCATCGAACAGCTCGACACGGTCGAGCTCACGGCGCTGGTATCCGGATCGGAACACAAGCTTGACGAGCTCGGACAGCGCTATGGCGTCACGACGCTCGCCGACTACGACCAGCTCGATGAGCTGTACGCGAGTGACAAGGTCGACGCCTGCTACATCGCCGTGCCGAACGACATGCATGCCCAGATGACGCTGATCGCCGCACGTCACGGCATCCACGTGATCTGCGAGAAGCCGATGGCTCCGACGGAGGCGGAGTGCATGCAGATGATTCGCGCGTGCGAGCAACGGCGGGTCAAGCTGATGATCGCGTACCGGCTGCACTTCGAGACCGCAAACCTCGTCGCGGTCGAGATTGCGCGCGGGGGCGAGATCGGCGAGCCGCGAATCTTCAGCAGCGTGTTCTCGATGCAGGTCCGCGACGGCAACGTTCGCGTCCAACCGCGCCGTGGCTCGGGCCCGGTCTACGACATCGGGGTCTACTGCGTGAACGCAGCGCGCTATCTGTTCCGCAGCGAGCCTGTCGAGGTGTCAGCGCTCAAGCTCGCGGGCAACGATCACCGCTTCACTTCTGTCGACGA
>JAYUYE010000009.1:0-2271 GCA_043752985.1 Myxococcales bacterium | reverse complement strand
CAAGGCACCACACATGGGCGACTGCGCGGGCTGTCATCAACCGGGTGCGCAGGAGCGGACTCGCGCGCGGTTGATCCGCGACGACCTCCACTTCGATCACGAGCGCCATCGCCTCGACCGCAAGGGCAACGCGATTCGCTGCGACAGCTGCCACACGCAGACGGCGAAGGCGAACGGGTACGCCGATCACGCGCCTCCACGGATCACGGCATGCGTGACCTGCCACGACGACAACAACCGCACGCCGAACGAGATGCGGGTCCGCGTCTGCGAGACCTGCCACAGCGCACGCACCAACCGGGTGACCACGCTCGCACCGCGCAGTCACCTGCCGGCGACCGAGAGCCCGCTCGATCACACGCTCGCGTTTCGCCGCGACCACTCCGAGGTCGCCGCGCGCGAGGCGTCCCGGTGTGCGAGCTGTCACACGCGGCTCTCGGGCAATCCGCGGCAGGCGTGCGACGAGTGCCATCAGACGATGCAGCCTGCGGATCACCGGATCACGTGGCGCGAGCTCGATCACGGACCCGAGGCTGCCGCCGATCGCGACCGCTGCGCGCGCTGCCACGTCGTCGAGTTTTGCAGCTCGTGTCACTCGCAGCGGCCGCGTACGCACGGGTTCCCCGGGACCTTCAACGCGGAGCACGGCCGGCTCGCACGGACCAACATCCGCTCGTGCACCACGTGCCACGGCGAGCCGTTCTGCGCGCAGTGTCACTCGGCGGGGGCGCCGCTGGTGCGCCCGTGAAGATGCGCGGGCTCACGCTTGCGACCACCCTGCTCGCGCTGGCGCCGAGCGCCGCCGCAGACCCTCGTCTGAGGATCACGCACGAGCCACCGCCGCGCAGCCTGCGCATGCGGCCGCGTGCCGTTGCGCAGACCACACCGCGCATGCGCCCGCCGACGCCGATGCCGGCGGCTCCCCCGCCGATGTCGCGTGCGCCCGCGGTCGACGATCCAGACATCGCGCTTCGCAACCTCACCCAGAACGTGTCGTTCAGCCTCGACCTCGGATATCAGGTCGAATCCGCGACACCGACGGGTCGCGCCACGCTCGGCGGCAACGTCCCCGACCCAAAGCTCGACTACAAGACGCTGCGTGCGTACGGGTTCGGCGAAGCCTTCCTCAGCACGCGCGGGCTCGGCCTCGCGAGCCTGTCGACATACTTCGCGCTGCGCTTCCAGATTGCCCAGCGCTTCTTCGTTCGCGCCGAGACCGGCGAGGGCTCCTACTTGGCGCCGCCGATCGCGACGTGGTTCGAACGGACCGGCGTGGATGCTCGCGTCGGCTGGGCCGAGGTCAAAGACTTCCTGCCGGAGCGCTGGGGACTCTCGAAGCTGCGGTTCCGCGCGGGCGGTCAACACGTGTACGGGCCGTGGGTCACGCACCTCGACGGTGGCCTCCTCGGGTACGACGGGCCGATCGTGTCCGCGTCCGCGTACGCGGGTATTCGCCATTCCGACTACACGCGCGACCAGAGCGATCAGCGACCCGGCGTGTTCGGTGCATCGCTGCGGTTCGATCTCCGCGGGCTTCCCACGCCGATTCCGATCGCACTCCAGGGCGAGTACCTCGCGCTCGGTGCGAGCAGCGATACCCAGCAACCGTCCTCGTCGAATGGCCTCCTCCAGGGCGACTGGCGCCCGCGCCGCGACATCGCGATGATCGTGCAGCTGCGAACGCTCAACGGAAACTCTTCGAGCCAGCGCGTCGAGGTCCGCGCGCGGTACCGCCAGGTGACGAACCTGGTGTTCGACTTCATGCACCGCACCGAGTTCGATTGGCGCTGGGACCCATCGCTGATCGCACCCGATCGTGATGGCGATCCGACGATCGCGCGCCGCTACCTCGATCTCGGCCCGGTCGTGCCGCAGTTCACGGGCTCGGTGCGTGCCGGCACCCTGATCGCCGAGAACGTCGATCTGTTCGCGCGCGCCGCATTCTCGGCCGATGCGCGTGACGCGGGCGACCCGCCGTCGTCGTTCGCCGCGCCCTACGTCGAGATCGGCGGCGCACTCGAGGTTCGCCTGCGCCGGCAGGTGGCGTTCGGAGCGAGCCTCCTCACGCGCAACACGAACCATGAAGTTCCCATTCCGATCCAGGACATCCGCAACCAGCCGCAGATGCTCGCGGCAGTCGAGTCGCGCGGCGAGGAAGGCTTCACCGAGGCGGGCGGCTCCCTCAAGATGACGCTCGGTGCCCGCCGGTTCTCGACGCTGCTCGAGGTCTACGGCCGGCGCATCCGCTACGGCGTACTCTACGTCGATCCG
>JAYUYE010000008.1:0-2273 GCA_043752985.1 Myxococcales bacterium | reverse complement strand
GGCGGATCATGAAGTTCTTCGCGCACGAGTCGTGCGGCCAGTGCACGCCATGCCGCGAGGGCACCGGTTGGCTCGAGAAAGTCTCGCGGCGCGTCGCTGACGGCGACGGCAAGCCGGATGACCTCGATCTGTTGGCGAGCATCGCGCACGGCATCGCGGGCAATTCGATCTGCGCGCTCGGCGATGCGGCTGCGTGGCCGATGCTCGGATTTCTCACGAAGTTCCGTGCGGAGTTCGAGGCGGCGATTGCAGGCTCGGTCAAGAAGAGGGCGTCGTGAGAGTCCTGATGTTGATCATGACGATGCTGCTGACGCTCGGTGCGATCGACGCGATCGCACCGTCGCTCGCCATCGCCGACCCGATTCCGGCGCAGCTGGGCCAAAAGCCGCGCGTCGCCATCACCAAGCGCTCGCCGCACAGCGACAAGATCGAATCCAAGGACAAGGGCATGGCCCTGCTGTTCTGGGCGTTCGCCGCCGCCACGCTTGGTGGTGCGGTCTTCGTGGTCACGCGCCGCAACCTGATCGCGGCCGTCATGGGCATGGTCGGCAGCTTCCTCGGGATCAGCGCCGTCTACATGATGCTGTACGCGAGCTTTCTCTCCGTGATCCAGATGCTGGTCTACGCCGGCGCGATCATGGTGCTGTTCGTCTTCGTCGTCATGATCCTGAACCGGCCCGAGGACGAGCCGGTGGCTCCGACCGGGCGCGCAGGGCAGGCGATCGGTGGTCTCGCGATCGTCTACCTCGTCGGCCGCCTGATCTTCATGTTGATGAAGGTCCAGCCGCCGAACCCGCTGACCGCGGTCAATGCCCCCGCACCGGTCGAGCTGCCGGGAGACATTCTCGGCACCACCGAGCGCGTCGACTGGGGCTCCGTCAAGGCGGTCGGCTGGGACCTGTTCGGACCCGGCCTGTTCGTGTTCGAGGCCATCTCGATCCTGCTCTTGATCGCCGTGGTCGGCGCGATCGCGATCGCGCGGCCGTTGCACGAGGACCAGGACAACCAGAGCGAGCCGCGCCACACGCCACGCGATGAGGCGGCGCTTGCCAACGAAGAGCGCAAGGAAGCGGGTGGCCACGCGTGAGTGACATCCTGTTCAATGTTGGCTACGGGCACTTCCTGGTGCTCGCGGCCCTGCTGTTTCTGATCGGCACCGCGGGCGTGATGATTCGCCGCAACGCGCTGATCATCCTGATGAGCGTCGAGCTGATGCTCAACGCCGCGAACATGACGCTCCTGACGTTCTCCCGCATGTGGGGGGACCTCTCGGGGCACACGTTCGCGCTAATCGTGATCGCGGTGGCGGCGGCCGAGGCCGCGGTTGGTCTCGCGATCGTGGTGGCGGTCTTCCGAGGGCGACGCAACGTCGATGTCGACAAGCTCACCACGCTGAGGCACTGAGACATGGACTACTCCACCCTCAAGTTCGCCGGGCTCCCCGTCCTGGCGTGGATCCCGCTCCTGCCGCTCCTCGGAGCGCTCATCAACCTGACGCTCGGGCGGCGGTTCTCCCGCGGCACGGTTCACACGGTCGCGATCGGATCGGTTGCCGCTGCGTGCGGCCTCTCGATGTGGCTCGTGTTCGGCGTGCTGTGGAAGGCCTTCACCGAAGGTCGCGGCGGGACCGGCATCGCGCAGTCCGTCTACACCTGGATCGAGGTCGGCGCCTTCAAGGTCGAGCTCGCGTTCCGGCTCGACACGCTGTCGGCCGTGATGATCCTGATCGTCACGTTCGTCGGCACGCTGATCCACATCTACTCGACCGGCTACATGGCGAAGGAGCCGCGGTACGCCGCGTACTTTGGCTACCTCAATCTGTTCATGGGCGCGATGTTGACGCTCGTGCTCGGGGCGAACCTCCCGGTGATGTTCATCGGCTGGGAGGGCGTCGGTCTGTGCTCGTTCCTCCTGATCGGGTTCTGGTACGAGCGCGAGGAGTACGCGACCGCCGGGCGCAAGGCGTTCGTCGTCAACCGGATCGGTGACTTCGGATTCCTGCTCGGAATGTTCCTCCTGTTCTGGGCGACCAAGACGCTCGACTTCGAGCAGCTCAAGGGCACCGCGGTCGGTGCCGCGTACGTCCAGCCGTTCTGGGGCGGCGAGCGCCTCGCGGCTGCAGCAGCGATCTGTCTGTTTATCGGTGCTTGCGGCAAGAGCGCTCAGCTGCCGCTGTTCGTCTGGCTGCCCGACGCCATGGCGGGCCCGACGCCGGTCTCCGCCCTGATCCACGCCGCGACGATGGTGACCGCCGGCGTGTACATGGTGTGCCG
>JAYUYE010000007.1:0-5862 GCA_043752985.1 Myxococcales bacterium | reverse complement strand
AACGAGGACAACTTCGCACTCGCGAAGCTCGCGCAGGCGTGGGGCGTCAGCCACTTCTACATCGCGGGCAAGCCGCCGGTTCCCGCGCGTGCGGACGGCCGGCTGCGGGTCGCTGACATCAACCCGAACACCGCCGGCGTCAAGGCGATCCTCGACGCGCTCGGGATCACGGCGAAGCCGGTGTACGAGCTCGCCCCGACGATCCGTGGGCTGCTCGCTCTTGGCGATGTTCTCCCCGGTGTCGATCCGGCCAAGCTCAAGGAGCTCGAGTACGTCGCGATCACCTCGCACGAGCGCGGTCCGGTCGTGCAGGCGAAGGTCGCGTTGCCCACGGCCGACTGGGCCGAGACCTCGGGCACGGTCACGAACAACAAGGGCCACGTGCAGCGGATGCACGCAGCGTTCGCTCCTCCGGGTCAGGCGATCGCCGGCTGGGAAGTCGTCGTGCGGCTCGCACAGGCCACGACCGGTCTTTCGAGCCCTGGGCTGTCGTGGTCGCACGCACGCGACGTGTTCAAGGACATGACGGCCGCCGTGCCGGCGTGGAACGATCTCAAGTGGGCGCGTGAAGCACGGCCGCTGGCCCTGCGCTTCGCGGGGAGCCGCGGCTGATGAAGACCCTGTACGACATCCTCGACTGGCCAGGTACGAAGTGGATCTTCCTGATCCTCACCCTCGTCATGCCGCTCGCCTCGCTGCTCACCTGGGCCGAGCGCCGGCAGAGCGCGATGATGCAGGACCGCCTCGGTCCGAACCGCGCCAACATCGGTCCGTTCAAGCTCAAGGGCATCCTGCACTTCGTCGCGGACGCGGTGAAGATGATCTTCAAGGAGGACTTCATCCCCGCGAACGTCCACAAGGGACTGTTCACGCTCGCGCCGATCCTCGCGCTCGCACCGGTGCTGATCGCATTCTGCATCATCCCGTTCGGTCCGACGGTCTACCCGCACGCACTCGGCAGCTCGCTCGACACGTACGCGCTTGCAACCCAGCCGACGGACCCGATGTTCGCCGACTCGATTCGCATGCAGATGTTCCAGGTCGACTTCGGCCTGATCTTCTACTTCGCGGTGCTCACGCTCGCGAACTACGGCGGCACGATCGCTGGCTGGGCGAGCTACAACAAGTGGGCGCTGCTCGGCGGCCTGCGTAGCTCGTCGCAGATGATGTCGTACGAGGTCGCGATGGGCCTGGCGCTCATGGGCGCGTTCCTCGTGACCGGTAGCCTCGAGCCCGGCTTCATCGCCGCGCACGGCGCGAGCGGCGAGATGTCAGGCTCGAATCCGCTGAACTGGCTGTGGCTGTGGCAGCCCGTCGGCTTCCTGCTGTTCTTCACCGCAGCGATCGCCGAGACCAAGCGCGCGCCGTTCGACATCCCGGAAGGCGAGCCCGAGATCATCGGGTACTTCGTCGAGTACTCCGGCATGCGGTGGGGAATCTTCTTCCTCGCCGAGTTCATCGAGATCGTCTTCATCTCCTCGGTGATCGCGACCGTGTTCTTCGGCGGCTACCAGGTTCCGTTCCTCGACGCCGATGGCTTCCGCATCGGCGGCTACATGGACGCGGTGAACCACATCTCGGTCGGCGGCTCGTTCACGCCGCTGCCGCACTGGCTCGTGTCGCTGCTCCAGTTCTCGGCGTTCGGCCTCAAGGTGATTCTGCTGTGCTGGTTCCAGCTGCTCGTCCGCTGGACGCTGCCGCGGTTCCGCGCCGATCAGCTGATGGCGCTAGGCTGGAAGCTGCTGTTGCCGCTCGCGCTCGCAAACATCATGGTGACCGCGTTGATCAAGCTACTGTTCATGGGAGGCACCTGATGTCGGCTGGCCACCACGACGAGGTTCACGACGACGCGCCCGAGGGCCTCAAGGTCCTCGCTGTCTCGACGACGCACCCGCGCGTTCGCACTGTTCAGATCTCGCGCCCCGAACCGCAGGACGTCTCGTACCTGTCGGCCACGGCAAAGGGTCTCGGCGTCACGCTCAAGCACTTCGCGCGAAACTTCTTCCTGCCCGGCAAGTCGAAGAAAGCGCGCACGCAGGCCGGCGCACCGCCGGACGAGACGTTCCTCGGGACGTTTCAGCGCAACGTGATCGAGACCGTGCAGTACCCCGAGGAGAAGGTCACCTACCCGGAGCGGTTCCGTGGCCTGCATCGCCTCACGCTGCGCGATGACGGTGCGGTGCGCTGCGTCGCGTGCATGTGCTGCCCGACCGCGTGCCCGGCACACTGCATCACGATCATTCCCGCGGAGACCGACGACAAGGGCATCGAGAAGACACCCGCGATCTTCGAGATCGACGAGCTGCGCTGCGTCGTGTGCGGCCTGTGTGTCGAGGCGTGTCCGTGTGACGCCATCCGGATGGACACCGGCATCCACGCGGCCCCCGTCGAAGATCGTGCACGCGCGATCGAGACCAAGGAAACGATGATGGGACGCGGCGTGCGTTCGATCGCAACGCAGGGCGGCGAAGGCCCGAACTGGCGCGCTGACGGCCACGAGATCACGAAGAACGACGCCAAGCACTGAGGCGGAGGCCGCGCGAGTCGGCGCACTGATCGCCGCGGAGAGCCCCACGGAGCTGATCGCGACGGAGCCGGACACGGATCCCGAAACGCGGGGCGCTTCGTTTATCGCGCGTGCCCTCGCACGAGCAAACGCTGCACCACGTTCGTGCGTGAGCGCGCAGCGATGACGGTTTGCAATGAGAAACCCGCACGCCGATTGCAGAATGAGGTCTCAGGAAGAAGTGATCGTCTCCGCATATTTTCGATTGACGGAGTCGATCACGATCCGTAGTTTAGTTGTTGAGCACCGACGGTCTGATGCGAGACCCGAGGCAACACTATCTCCTACAAATGCTATCCAGGGATCTGCCTCTGATCTGGGAGTGCACGCCCGCTCGTCGGGAAGCCCAAAGGATTATCGTGGAGCCCACCTACGCAAACGCGTAGGGGATGGAACGCCTTACGGTTGGATGGTCGTGCTCATTTTGGGCGTAGCGGGGAGTACCTGCTGCGCCCAACCTTTTTTCGGCGGCCTCGTTTGAGCTGGCTTCGACGCGCTCGCGACGGACGAGCGATGAACGTGTTGATGGTTCGCATGGAACGCATCCGCAATCGAACGATCCGAGCGCGTCCACGTGAACCTCCCACGGGCCGCCGTTTGTAGACTGCGGTCGAGGTCATTGGCGGCTTCTGGCGACCAGATGGCGATTCTTGACGGCTCCGCGAGGAGCGCGTCGCGATCATTCAGTGGCAGAACTTGCCGCTGCCGAACGGCGGGCAGCCGCGCAGCGCGAGGACGTCCATCGTCACGGCGACGCCGACGTGGATCAGCACGCCGCCCCAGATCGACTTCGTGCGCATCGCGAGCGTGCCGAGGATCAGGCCTGCGCCGATCGCCCCGAACGTCTCGGCCATCGGCTTGCCGTAGTGGATCATGCAGTACGGTACGAGCATCACGAAGATCGCGTTCGCGCCGAGCGCCTTGCGCAGGCCCTGCAACAGGAAGCCGCGGAAGAAGAACTCGAGCGACAGGAACTGCACCGCGTACAGCGCCTCCCACGACCACAGATCGATCTGCGAGCGGTTCGCTAGGCGATAGAACGGATAGGTGTGGCGGAACGTGTTCGTCGTCGATGCCTGGATCACCGCGGGCAGGATCAGCAGGAACAACAGGACGTAGATCCACAGGTGCTTGACGAAGCCACGCAGCGAGATGTGGAACTCGCGCAGGTGCTCGCCGGGCAGCAGCAGGATCACGATCATCGGCAACACGACGTAGCCGAGTACGCGCCAGCCCGACCACCACGCGAACCCCCAGAGCTCCCAGTACGTGCTGCGATCGTTCGGGAACAGCCGCATGTACGTATCGTGGCCGCCGACGTACTCCTGCAGCGTCAGCGAGATGCAGACGGTGAGCAGGACCGCGAGCACCGTCAGGCTGGTTCGGCCCGCTTCGTCGGGTGTCCGGACCGTCTCGCGATCGATCGCCCGCCACTGATCGATGCTGAGCTTCTTGATCCAGAGCCAGACGAACGCGAAGAAGCTCACTTGCCGATCGCCTCGGCGGCGCGCCGAAGCCGGCGGCGCGTGATCTCCTTGCCGAGCACGCTCATGGTCTCGAACAGCGGCGGCGATGCCTTGCGTGCGGTGACCGCGAACCGCAGCAGCATGAACGAGTGCTTGGCCTTCCAGCCTAGCGCCTCGGTCCACTTGCGGGCCTCTTCCTCGAGCCCGGGGCCGGTGAAGCCCTCGCGGGCCTCGATCTTCTCGATGTAATCGAGCAGTGCCTTGGCGACGTCCGCGGGTGCGACGTCGGGAATCTTCATGTCCGCGAGCACGGGCGCGTAGTCGAGATCGCCCGAGTAGAAGTATTCGATCGCGGGGATCAGCTCGTCGAGCTTCTTGATCCGCTCGCGTACGAGCGGGAGAATACGCACGAGGTGCTCCTTGTTGAGCCGCCAGTCGATCACCGCATCCGCGAGCTGCTCGTAGTCGAGATCGTGGATGTACTTCTCGTTGAGCCACGTCAGCTTGTCGATGTTGAACACCGGACCGCCGAGCGAGACCTTGTCCCACGCGAACGCCTCGACCATCTCGGCGAGCGTGAACTTCTCCCGGTCATCGCCGAACGACCAGCCCATCAGGCCGAGAAAGTTGAGCAGCGCGTGCGGGAGGATTCCGATGTCCCGGTAGTAGTTGATCGAGACCGGGTTCTTGCGCTTGCTGATCTTCGACTTGTCCGCGTTGCGCAGGAGCGGCATGTGGAAGAACTGCGGCAGCTCCCACTCGAACGCCTGGTACAGCAGCACGTGCTTCGGCGTCGAGGAGATCCACTCCTCGGCGCGAACCACGTGCGTGATCTGCATTAGGTGATCGTCGACGACGTTCGCGAGGTGATACGTCGGCAGACCATCGGACTTGAGCAGGACCTGATCGTCGATCTGATCGGCCTCGATCGTGACCGGGCCACGCAGCTGATCGTGCACGACGACCGAGCCCGTCAGTGGTGCCTTGAGCCGGACGACGTGCGTCTCGCCCTGCGCCGCGCGATTGCGCGCGTCCTGCGGATCGAGATCACGGCAGAACCGGTCGTATCCGGAGTTCTTCTTCTCGGCTTGCTGCTGGATCCGCACCTTCGCGAGTCGCTCGGGCGTGCAGAAGCAACGGTACGCCTTGCCAGCGTCGAGCAGCTCACCGGCCGCGGCCTGATAGTGGTGCGCGCGCTCGCTCTGGCGGTACGGCGCATACGGGCCGCCGACATCTGGACCCTCGTCCCAGGTCAAGCCGAGCCAGTGGAGAGCATCGAAGATCATCTGCTCGGAGTCGGCGCGCGCCCGGGTCTGATCGGTATCCTCGATCCGGAGCACGAACGTGCCGCCCAGCTTCTTCGCGAAGACGTAGTTAAACAGCGCGATGTAGGCGGTGCCAACGTGGGGATCGCCGGTCGGCGATGGTGCAATCCGCACACGCACCGGACGATCAGAGGGAGCCATGCCGGCGTCCTTGTAACACGGGCCCGGGCCGGGTGTTATCGTGTGGCATGCGCTGTGCCCGTGCGGTTGCCGCCCTCCTCGGGATGACGGTGGCAGCGAGCGCCGCGCCACCGCCGATCGCCATGGCGATCGAGGGCGAGGTCACGCAGACGACGAGCCGGTGGACGAGTGACGGCGGCCGGATCGTCACCGACGTGACGGTGCATACCGACGCTGGCGACGTCGTGGTCAGCCAGCTCGGAGGCAGTGTCGAGGGCCTCGGCATGCGGACGATGCCCGGCCCCGAGCTCCTCGTACCCGGCATGCGCGTGGCGATCGCGGCGCATCCGGGTCTCGACCTCGCGCAGCGCACGCACGTCGTCGT
>JAYUYE010000006.1:0-5864 GCA_043752985.1 Myxococcales bacterium | reverse complement strand
GGACGCAGACACCGGCGACCAGCTGCTTGGGCTCCGGCTCGTGGCGGTCCATCAGGTAGAAGAACCCCAGCCAGAACAGGGCAGGGATACCCGCCACGATCCCGGCGATCAGCGGCCCGAGGTGAAGGGCGCGATCGACACCGGCGACGAGCTCGATCAGCCACGCGATCAGGACGAACCCGACGAGGCCGGCGATGAGCACGAACTTGGTGCCGACCAGCACTCGGGCTCGGCGGAGCGACCACCGCGGCCTACGCATCCGTAAATCTTACGCTGCCCTGCGCCTAGCGTGCGAACTCACGGACCCCTAGAATCGGGCCCACGAGCGGTATGGCGAAAAATCGAGGATCTGACGGGCAGTTGCTGACCATGCACGAGCTGGCGGTGTACCTCCACCTCGACGAGGCCACGGTCACCAAGCTCGTTTCCGCAGGCAAGATTCCCTCCATCCAGGTCGATCGGCAGTGGCGCTTCAAGCGCGCGTCGATCGATGAGTGGATCGAAGAACAGCTGGTCGGCGACGACGAGAACTTCGCTGACGTCCCCGACGGCATGAAGCAGCCGCTCGAGGATCTGCTCCCCAATCAGGCGATCATTCCGAACTTGCGCTCGCGCACGCCGGTCGGCGTCATCGAGGAGCTGGCAGCGCGCGCGTACACGAACGGCTGGTTGCTCGACAAGCCGTGGTTCGTCGGCCAGGTCGTCGAGCGCGAGTCGCTGTCGTCGACGGCGATGGAAGGCGGCGTTGCCTTCCTGCACACGCGCGCGAAGGACAAGGGCAAGATCGGTCGCCCGTTCGTCATCGTCGGGCGGTCGTGGGAAGGGATCATGTTCGGCGCGCCGGACTCGAACCCGACCTACCTGTTCTTTCTCCTCGGTCTCAAGTACGACCGTCTCCACCTGCCGATCCTCGGTCGCCTGGCGCGTGCGCTCCGCAACCCGGCGACGATCGCAAAGCTGCGTGCGCTCAGCTCGCCCGATCAGGTCCGCGCGCTCCTCTTGCGCGAGGACGACGAGGTCCGCGCCGGCCGCATCGACCATATCCAGGAGTCGTCGGCGTTCCAGCCCCGGCTCGATCGGCAGCTCCGACTGCGGGCGATCCGTCGCCTCCAGGCGCAGAAGGCCGCCGAGGTCACCACCGCCGAGAAGCGGGCGGCTGCCCTCCTCGGCCCCAAGAAGAAGGCCAAGCCGAAGAAAGTCGCCCCACGCGGACCCGTCACGGCGCTGCGTGGACCCGTGACGCCCCCATCGACGAGCCGCGGCCCGATCACGACCCGGCCGGCGGCGGTCATCGAAGCCAAGCCGGGCACCCCGACGAAGCCGCCCGCCCCAGGCGCCACCGCCGTGGCGAAGCCCTCCGCGACGAAGCCGATCATCAGAACGGCCGTCAAGCCCGCCCGGCGCTGATCCTGCGACCCCGCGCTGCCGAAGCGCTGGTCGGCGACGACACGGGTGAAACTGGCGCGCGCGTTCTCCCGGCGGTAGCTTCGACGCCGATGAGGGCATTGGTCGCCGCACTCGTACTGTCCGTCGGATGCGGGAGCACCGGCGTGTCTCGCGAGGTCGGTGCGCGCTGCGAGAGCGCGAGTGACTGTGACGATCGCTGTCTGCCGCCGAGCGACGACTATCCGGGCGGCCTGTGCACGCTCGACTGTCAGGCCTCGGATGAATGCCCCGACGACACGCGTTGTGTCGACAAGGAGACAGGCATCTGCCTGTTCACCTGCAGCTTCACCGTGGATTGCGACTTCCTCGGCGCGCAGTGGGAGTGCAAGGAGCAGAACCTGCGCGAAGATCCGAACCAGAAGGTCAAGGTATGCCTCGGAAGCTGATCATCGCGTTGTTGTTCGCGGCCTCGACGGCACACGCCGACGCCGATCTCGTTGCCGGTACCGCGAAGGCGCCCGCCGACCACGATGAGATCGGCGATCAGGCGATCGGCGCCGACGTCGGTGTCGCCGGTGGCGGCCGCGTCACACCGGGCGGTCTGCGGATCGCGGGGCACTACCTCTACCAGATGTCGCAGAGCGACTGGTTCGACGGCGCTGCGAGCTTCACGCACGGCGGCGGCGATGCGCAGTGCTTTCGCGATCGCATGGACACGTACCAGTGCGGTCACGGCTTCACCGATGGCAGCTCGTTCGAGATCTCGGCGAATGTTCGTCGCGTGTTCGCGCCGCGCGGCCAGTTCCATCCGTTCGCCCGCGCGGGCATCGGCATCGCACTCGTGCGGTTCTCGAGCGATCAGCTCTCCGGCGTCGCGTTTCCGCTCCACGGCGGTGGTGGGGTGCGGGCTCACGTGGCACCCGGCATCGCGGTCGTCGCACAGGCCGACCTCCAGCTCGGACTCGGGCGATTCGGCCGTGGTCTTGGCACGGAGCCTCAGCTCGGCATGACGGTCACGGCCGGCGCCGAGTTCCGCTTGAAATGACGTCGACGGCGCGGTGGTGGCTCGGTGCCGCCGCGCTTGCGGCTGGTGTCGCCTGCGGGCGTGGCACGCCGGCGCAGCCGTCGACGACGCTCTCGGTCGAGATCACCGACGGCACCGAGCATGTCGGTGCTCGCGTCCTGCTGTTCGATGCGAGCGGTGAGCCGCTGCACATGGGCAACATCGACCTCTACGGCGCGCGTCAAGGTGCAGCCGCCTGCGCGATTGTCACGGGCGTCGTCGCATCGTGGGACGGTCTGATCATCGGCTCCGGCCGCGCCGACATCCCGGTCGGCATCGATGCCTGCGTGCCGTCTCCTGCGATCCCGTATGGCCGCTACAAGGTGTGGGCGTGGCGTGGCGTCGAGTACGAGCGCTGGGAGGGCGAGGTCGATCTGTCGGCAGGTCGCGGCCGGGTCGAGCTGAAGATTTCCCTCGAGCGAGCGTGGACGCCGGTCGGCACGCTGGCAGCGGATCTCCACGTTCACGCCCGCGCGTCCGCTGACTCGACCGTCCCCAATCCGCAGCGCGTGATCGCGCAGGTCGCAGCGGGCATCCAGGTCATCGCGCTATCCGATCACAACACGAACGGCGACCTCGATCAGGAGATCGCAGATCTCGGGTTCGAGAGCGTCGTCGCGTCGATCGCGTCGAACGAGCTGACCGCGAACGCGTTCCACATTGGCGTCTATCCCGTCGTCGTCGACCACACGAAGCCCAATGGCGGCGCGCCAGCAAAGGAAGTGGTCGAGAAGGCGAACGCGACGCAGCTGTTCGAGATCGCGCATGCGATGCCAGGCAACCCGATCGTTCAGGTCAACCATCCGCGGTTCCGCGTCACCGCGCTCTACGACGGCACCGGGTGGAACGGCGTGTCGTGGCCACCGCCATTCCCGCTCGCCTTCGATGCGGTCGAGGTCCTCGCGGGCTACAGCGCCTTCAACGTGCCGAACGATCGCCGGTTCGACGACGGTGTCCGCGACTTCTACACGATGATCGATCACGGCCACCTGATCGCGCCACTCGGCAACAGCGACACCCACGACCTCAACTGGGTCCTCGACGGCACGACGCGCAGCTACGTGTTCGTCGACGAGCCCGGGACCGCACCGCTCGACGAGGCGGCCTTCATCGCCGCGATCCGGGCGCGCCGCGTCGTCGCGACCTCCGGTCCGTGGCTCGATGTCGAGGCGACCGTGGGAGACGCACCGAGCGCTGGCCCGGGGCAATGGGTGCGCGCGACGGGCGGTACCGTCAAGCTCGACATCGAGCTCTCGCAAGCCCGGTTCGTGAAGGTCGAGCGGATCCGGATCACGATCGGCGGCCCGACGGGCCCGGTCCTCGCGCAGACGATCGACGTCCCTGCGAATGTCCGCACGCACCGATGGACGGGTGACGTCGTGGTAGGCACCGCCGACACCTGGATCGGCGTCACCGCCGACGGCGACACCGCCTTGCCGCTCGCGCTCACCGGGTCGTATCAACGCGACAAGTGGAAGCGGGACGGCGTCACACCGTTTGCGATCGCGAGCCCGATCCTCGTCGACGCCGACGGAGATGGCCGGTGGAAGCGTGGTGATGCCGATCGCGCGTTGACCGGCACGCGCTAGACCGACGCTGGCCTGAACTGCATCAGCGGCTCGGCCGTCAGGATCGCCGTCGCGTCGAGCACGCGGACCATACCGGTGTCCGTTGCGACGACGCCGAGGAGGAGCGCCGCAATCGACGGGGTCAGATTTCGCGGCGGCGGCTCGAGCTCGGTTTCCAGCCGGCGCTGTTCGAGCAGGCGGTCGACGATGATCCCGGCGACCCCGAGCTCGTGCTTGAGGACAATGATCCGACTGTCGTCGCGGACGGTCGTGCGCGCGAGGCCGAATAGCGGCGCGAGGTCGATCGCGGGGACGATCTCGCCGCGGAGGCCGAACACACCGGCGAGCGAGGGAGTCGTCAGGAACAGCCGCGTGATCGGCTGGATCGCGATGGTCTCGCTGACGTTCGTGATCGGAAGTGCGAACTCCTGATCGAGGAGCCCGAAGCACACCAACCGCAAGACGGAAGCGCTCATCAGGCCGTCGAGGTTACTTCGATACCCCGCGCGGCAACAGCAGCCAGTACTTCCCAGCGCCTCCCATTCGTCCGCCGCGATCGGCTGCGGCCGTGGTGTCGCCCCAGTAGATGTCGCCGCGCACCGCACCGAGGATCCCGCCGCCGGTGTCCTGCGCGATCAGGAGCTGGCGCCACGGCGCGCTACCCGGCTTGCCGACGATCGGCGCCCGGGTCTCGACCCAGATCGGCGTCGACTGCGCGATGAAGGCGCGATCGATCGCCATCGAGCGCTCCGCGCTGAGCACCACCATCTGCGAGCCCACGGCGCCGGGCTGCTTGGACTCGTGGAAGAACACGTACGAGTGGCTCTGGTCGACGACCTCGTCGAACGTGCCGGGATTGTCTTTGAACCATTGCCGGATGCCCGGCATCGTTCCGCTGCCGGGGGCGGTCAGGTGTCCCAGGCTCTTGAGCACCCCGCCGACGCCGCGATAGGCGCGGCCGTTCTTGCCGGAGAACTCGAGCCACACCGACGTGCCGTCGTCCATCACGGCCTTCGCCGAGCCCTCGATGTGCGCGAACAGCACGTCGACCGGATCGTCGGCGTACATGATCTCGAGCCCTCTGCCGTCGAGCGCACCCTTGCGGATCTCGGGGCGCGTGAAGAACGGAACGATGTCGCCCTTGGGGTCGAGCCGGCCCCAGATCCGCCGGCCGTGCGCGTCGGGGATGTGCTTGCTGAGGTCGACCATCACGAGGTCCTTGGGACGGGCGTAGATCGGGTACTGGTACGTGCCGCCCTTCTTCCGCGACGCCCGGAGCTCCTGGACGAAGTAGCCGGTCAGCTTGCCCTCGGGGCCGCTCTTGCCCGCCGCCTGATGCGGGACAAACTCCGCCTCGAACATCGCCTTGGCGGCACCGTGGTCGCCGGGCGTGAGCTTCGCCGCTGCGGCGCACGCCTTGCGCCAGCTGCGCGCCTTGCCGCCGTGCCCGTCGTGGCCCACCGCGGCGTTATCCTCGAGCTTCGCGAGCACCTCGCACGAGCGCAAGAACGACGGCACGGCCTCGGCGTGGCGATCGTCGGCCCAGCCGGGCAGGTCGGAGAACTTCACCTTCGTCAGCTTGAGCTGGTCATGCTTCGGCGGGGGCGGCTCCTTGTCCTCCTCGCAGAGACACGGCGCAGGTTGCCCGCGCGCCACGCCGGCGGTGAAGAGTCCAAGCACGGCGACGCTGATGGCGGTCCCTCGCATCTGGTAACGATGACAACGCCCGAGCCCGGAGGCAAATTGCGTGGACCGCTAGAGCGCGACGGCGAGCCGGACGCCGACGACGCGGCCATCCGAGCTGCTGCCCTTGCCGAGCAGGTTCGGGAAGTGAAAGTCGGCGCCCA
>JAYUYE010000005.1:0-2282 GCA_043752985.1 Myxococcales bacterium | reverse complement strand
TCCTCGAGACCGGCGAGGCCGTCCGGATCGAGCGACACGACGAGCTCCGCGGATCCCGCGATCGCGTTCGCGGGCAGTGCGAGCGGAATCTTGGTCGCATCCTTCACCGCGCCGTGGGCCACCAGGTGCGCTTCGATCGGCGACGGATACTGCACCGGCAGCGCGAGCTTGACCGCATCGGTCTCGCTTCCCATCTGCACGGAGAACGTGAGCTGGGCGTCGCCGATCTCGGCGGCCGTCAGCTCGAACAGCACCGGAACGTGTGCGCCCTTCGCGAGCTGCACGGTGCGCTCGGTGCCACCGGCGACGGTCACGTGCGGATCGCTGACGAGCTTGACGACCGCGCTGCCCGCAGCGCCTGTCTCGTTGTGCACGACCACTCCGCCCTGCAGCTTGTCGCCGAGGTGGAGGAACCGCGGCAGCGCCTGATGCAGCTGCAGCGGCTTGGACACGGTGAACCGCTGGTCGGCCGAGCCGAACCGCTCACCCTTGTCCGCGGCAACGGCCATGACCCGGAACGCGGTCAGGTTATCGGGTGCGGTGAACTTCACGGTCGCGACGCCGTCCGCGTTGGTGACGGCGCCGGGGGTCCACACCGCCGTCGCCGCGAACCGCGAGCGCAGCGTGCCCGGTGCATCGCCGCCCGTTGCGGGTCGCTCGACGTTGGGGCCCGGGATGTCGCGGATGTACTCGAGCTGCGTCGCGGTGCTGACGCCGATGCCCCACGGAGCGTAGAACGTGGGCGTCGGATCCGGCGTCTGGTAGCCGATCAGGGACAGCACGCCCTCGTCGGCCGCGGTGATCGACACCTCGGCGGACACCGGCTTCCCGCTCGCGTCGGTGACCTTGATGTTCGCGGTCACCGGTGTGCCCGGCCGGTAGTCCTTCGCGTCGGTCTCGATCGCGACGGTGAGCTTGTTGCCTTCGGGCCGGACCGCGAGGTTGACGAGACCCATCCGCATCCGTGGCTTGCCGCGCGTGCCCTCCCCCATCCGGCCCTGCACGAGCGCGACCGAGACGTAGACATTCGGCGCATGCGCTGCCGTGATCGGCACCGTGATGTGCTTGGCCTTCGGCGTCACCGTGATCAGCCGCTTCTCGATCACGCCATCGCGCTCGATCGTGACGAGTCCGGTCGCCTCGGCGAGATCGGTCTTGAGAATCAAGGTCGCCGTGTCGCCGGCCTTGTACTCCTTCTTGTCCGCGATCAGATCGAACGCGAGCGAGTCGCTGCTGCGCCACGAGCCACCGCCATCGCCCCACGCGTAGATCTGCACGGCCGCCGCGGATGCCTCGTCCTTCTCGGACGCACCCTCGACGACGACCCAGTAGTCGCCACCGGTCTCGGCCGTGATCTCGAACTCCGCGGGCTTGCCGCCGGCGAGCTGCAGCGTCTTCTGCAGGATCGTCTGCGTCGTGTCCTTGCATTGATAGGAGCCGCGGTAGCCCCAGTCCTCCCAGACGCAGTTCCAGTCGCGCCGGGTCACGGTCAGCTTCGCCGGACCGTCGAGCGGCTTGCCGTCGGCCCCGACCGAGACGACCTGGAACTTCTGCGGCTTCTTGACGTCGAGGAAGTAGCCCGGCGACTTGATGCCGAAGTACTTCTTCGAGCGGAAGTAGGGAACGGTGAACGTCTTGCTGATCACCTCGTTCGAGGGCGACGACACGCTCGCGCGGATCAGCAGATCGGAGTCGTTGGCGATGTCGTCGGGGCTGACCGGCAACGACACGGTGGCCTTGCCATTGGCGTCGATCGCGACCTGGGCCTCGGTCACCATCATCTGCGAGTCCGACGCCTCGTAGTACGAGTACGCGTCGTAGCGGCGCTCGTCGAGGAACTGGAAGCCCTCGAACGTATCGAACTCGACCTGGCGGTTCCGCGCGTGGACCGCGACGCTGACACCTCCAGCGCGCAGCGGCGCTCCGTACAGATAGTTCGCCTCGATCGTCGCGTTGACGGTGCCGCGGCGCACGACCTGCGACTCCTTGACCTTGCCCGTGACCTCGAACGTCGCGGGGCGGTATTCCTCGACGGTGAATTCGCGAGTAAACGTCCCGTACTCGAGCTTGGCGCGGATCACGTAGTCGCCGAGCCGCGCATCACCGGGAAGATCGAGATCGAACCAGAACCCACCGAACGCGCTGATCTTGGCCTCGGCCTCCACGAACGTCTTGCCCTGCGGTCCATCGACCTCGACCTTCACCTTCTTGCCTTCGCCCGGCGCCGCGAGCGGCTCCCCGAGCTTCGTCAGGCGCGCGAGGCCTTTGACGTGAACCTTGTC
>JAYUYE010000004.1:0-5870 GCA_043752985.1 Myxococcales bacterium | reverse complement strand
AAAGCGCGCCACCAGCTCGTCGGCAAGCGCCTCGGCACGGACGTAGGACGCCTGCGCGGCGGGGTCGTGCCACAGCGCCCACGGTGGCTTCGCGAACGGCGGATCCGCCGCGTCCCGCAGCGTCCGTTCGACGGTATCGAGCACGCGCGCGATCTGCGTGCGGCGCGCTCGCGCGGCGGCTGCCAGCGGACTGAACCAGCGGCCGGGGATCCCGTCCGGCGCCTCCATCATTCGCGCGACCGTCGATGCGGCAGCCTCGTCGATCGCGCGTGGCCACGCCCGGGGCACGGTCAGATGGAGGAGCGCGTGACCGAGCTCGTGCAGCACGGTGAATCGCTTCGCGGGGGTATCGATCACGCGCGGGATCACGGCGATGCCGCGGACGCCGGGCTCGACGGAGAAGTAGCGCGGCCGCGCCATGTCGCTCCGCACGATCTCGAGGCCGCTCGGCTCGCCGAGATAGCGCCATGCATCCTCGACCGCGCGATCCTCGAGCGCGTGTTCGATCTCGGTCCACCCGGGAATCGGCGGTGGTGACTCCAGCGTCGGCGCGAGCTCGGTCCCCGCGCCGGCGAGCGCATGGAGCACGTCGATCGCGCGGCGCTTGAATCGCGCATTCGCGACCGCGTCGCGCGCCTCTGTGAGCGTCCGCAACCCGCCCCACGTCGGCTCACCGGCACGCGCTGCCGCGACCCCGCCGTCGCGCTCGATCAGGTTCGACGCGACGACGCGGAGCAGCCCCAGCGCGCGGGTCTTCAGCGTCGGGAATGCAAGCGCACGGCGGCCGACCGCGGCGGTCGATGCGCGCCCGGCGAGATCCGGGGCCGCGGGCAGCGCAGATCCCGCTGCATAGGCCCGGGCAAACGCCTGCATGTGGGCGCGCAGCTCGTCGTCGAGCTGGCCCATGATCCGGTCGAGCACCAGCTCGATGTCGAGCTCCTGACGATCCGCCACGGGTCAGCCCCGCGACGAATTCGGCGCGTCGATCCCGAGCCGCTCGAGCTCGGCCATCACGAGCTTGAGATCCGACCACGTATCGCGTTTGCGATCAGGTTCGCGCAGCAGATACGCGGGATGGAACGTCGGCATGACCTTGACGCCGCGCCGATCGTGGAACGTGCCGCGCAGCGTGCTGATCGGCGCATCGACACCGAGCAGCTGGTTCGCCGCCGGCCGCCCGAGCGCCACGATGACCCGCGGTGCGATCGTGCGGATCTTCGCCTCGAGGAACGGCATGCACTGCGCGAGCTCGTCCGGCTGCGGATCGCGGTTTCCCGGAGGCCGACACATCAGCGTATTCGCGATGTAGACGCTGTCACGCGACCAGCCCATCGCCACGATCATCTTGTCGAGCAGCTCACCGGCGGGGCCGACGAACGGCTCCCCGCGCCGATCCTCCTGCTCACCCGGTGCCTCGCCGACGAACATCAGCGGCGCGTCTTCGGCGCCGACGCCGAACACGATCGAGCTGCGGGTCGTGTGGAGCTTGCAGCGCGTGCACTCGCCGAGATCGGCGCGGATCTGGCCTAGGCGGCCGAGCGTGACGAGCGGCATGGAGGATTCACCACCGGCAGGCCGCGCCGAGGAGCTCCCCGGGGCCGCCCACGCACCGAGGGACGCATGCCGCCGGAGCTGCCCACGCAGCTGCCGGGTCAGCTCGAGCAGCTCGTCTGCCGGCTCGTCATCCCGCGTGCTATCCATGCATGACGGTATGCCATCACCCAGGCGTCGGACTCAACTGCTGGTGATCGTCGTCGCGATCATTGCTCTCGCTGCATGCACGAAGCGCGAGCCCGTCCCCGCGGGCGACATCGCCGCGGCATTGACGTCGCTCACCGTTGAAGGCGAGCCCTTCAATCCATCGAGCCTGCGCGGCAAGCCGTCGATCGTCATGTTCGTCAGCCCGACCTGCCCGCACTGCATCGAGCAGATTCCTGCGGCGCAGAAGGTAGCGCGCGCGAATGACGCCAACGTCGTCGCCGTGTTCATCGTCGGCAAGGCCGAGAACGCGAAGGGCGTGCTCAGCCACACGAAGTTCGAAGGCCCTGCCCTGATCGATGACGGCACGCTGCGCCGCAAGTATGGCGTCCGCGCGGTGCCATACACGCTCGTCCTCGGCGCCGATGGCCAGGCACGCGAAGCGCTGCGTGGCGCGCAGAGCGAATCTCGCCTGACCGACGCGGTCACCGACGCCCGCTAGCGGCAGCACGCGATCGGCCGCTGCGCGGCGCAGCCGATCGGATTCGGAAACGTATTCGACGAGTGCGTGTGCGCCGAGCCGTCGACATCGAGGTAGGTCGACGAGCCCGGGGACTGGACGTTGCTGGTCCAGCCCGCGCACGAGAAGCTGCTGGTCATGCGGCCGAACCGCGGCGAGCCGCCGAACACGATCTTGCCGGCGTCGTCGACGCTCGGATCGATCCACGCACCACTCGCCGGAACGGCGACGGACGATGCCGCGCGCAGGTACTCGGCGGTGTGACACATGTGCGATCCGGCGAACTGGCTCGCACACGCAGCATGCATCCCGGGCCGGCCGGTGCCGAAGCCCGCGCCATCCGGCGTGACCGTCGTGAAGCCGGCGAGCTGGGTCTTCGGCGCTCCGTTGCAGCATGCGAGCGCGCGCTGCACGTCACACGCAGGTGGCGTCGGAAATGTGTTGCTCGACGCGGTCGTCACGCGGCCGTTCGGTTGCAGGTACGTCGTCGAGAACGTGGTGTTGCTCGCCGACGCCCAGCTCGTGCACGAGAACGAGAACGCCTCACGGCCGTAGCCCGGCGCACTTTCGAACGTGAGCTCCGAGCTCGGCAGGATGCTCGGATCGATCCACGCGCCGGTCGCCGGGACGGTCGTCGCCGAGTTGGTGAGCTGGTACTCGGAGATGTGGCAGAGGTGCGCACCCGTGAATTCGCCAGCGCACTTCGCGTGCATGGCATCGCGGCCACCGGCGGCGCCATTCGAGAGCGCCTGGGTGAACCCGGCGAACGCCGCGATGTCGTCGGTCGCTCCGCCGGTTCCCGCGGGACCCGCAGGACCCTGCGGTCCGGGGTTGCCCTGCGCACCGGGCGCGCCGTTCGTTCCGGTGCTGCCGTTCGTGCCGTTCATGCCCGCTGGTCCCGGCGGTCCGATCAGACCCATGACACCCATCGGACCCATCGGGCCAGCCGGTCCCGCGGGACCCACCGGGCCGACCGGACCCTGCGGTCCGGGATCACCGCCTCCCGGACCTTGCGGTCCTTGCGCACCCTGCGGTCCTTGCAGACCGTGCGGTCCCTCGAGGCCGCGCTCACCGGCAGGACCGGGTGGTCCTTCGATGCCACCTCCGTCGTCCTGGCCACACGCCACGAGAAGAAAGAGCAACGCGCTGATCGTCTTCACGGTTGTCACCGTGGATCAGACGGACGGCCGCCTATCCCAGTCGCAAATCGGGCGGCTAGTTCTCGGCGTCGGTCGTCGGCGTGATCGTCGTGGGCTGACCGGTGCCCTGCGGGAAGCTCAGATACACGTAGTGCATGCCGTCGGCCTCGGCCTGTGAGCGCATCGCGCCTTCGCGGGCGTCCTTCGCGTTCTTGAACCGGATCTTGACTTCGATGCGCTTGTTCGCGCCGCGCGCGCGGGTCGCCTTCGCGCCGATCGAGGACAGTGGGTTTTCGAAGAACCGGGTATCGACGAGACGCCACGTGTTGCCGCCGAGGCGCTGCAGATCCAGACTGACAATCAGCGTGGCGCCGTCGACGCGCTGGGTCGCCGTGAACGGAGCGACCGACTGGAAGAACACCTGAGCTCCGCCGTCCTTCGCCTCGAAGCCGATCCACGACAGCGTTCCCTTCGCGGGCATCCGCCTCGGCTTCGGTTTCGCCGTGGGCTCGGGCCGGGTCGTCTCCCCGGGTGTCACGCCGCCGTAGTCGCCCTCCCGGTGCGGCGCATTGGGCGCGATCTGGGCAGCGGCCGTGCCGGTGAGGAGGAGCACCAAGGTCATCGCGCGACGCATACGCGGATCGTACGGGGCCTTGCGGGATGGCGCAAATAACGCCGCTACCCCGTCGAGCCCCGACGGAATCCCCCTCGACTCCCCTCGATCGTTATGATGCGCGGTTCATGCGTCAGGTCCGCGGCGTCTTGTTTCTCGACTACGTCCGCATGCTCCGGGCGTTCAAGGCGCGCGCGCCGGAGTTTCTCGCGACCGATGACCTCGTCTACCTGCAGATTCATATCGATCCGGACACCTGGTACCCGATGGAGGTCTTCGAGCGGCTGGGCTGCGCGATCCTCGCGCTGGTCTCGCGCGGCGAGATGTTCCCGGTCCGGCTCTGGGGCCGCTACTCGACGGCGCAGCTGCACAAGGCCTACCCGACGCTGCTCGAGACCAACGATCCGGTCGAGACCCTCAATCGATTCCGCGTGCTGCGCGACACGTTCTTCGACTTTCCCGCGGCGCAGGTGCTGATGCTGCACGACAACGAGGCGCAGATCGCGATCACGTACTACATGGGCGCGGTCGCCGAGGAAGCTGCCGCGACCCAGACCATGGGCTTCTTCGAGGGACTCCTCGCGCTCGCCGGCGCGAAGAACATCCGGGCCGAGTTCCATGAGCGCGCATGGAGCGGCGCGCCGCGGACGCTGCTCGCCCTGTCGTGGCAGTCTCCGAAGGGGTAGGTCACAGCTCGTTGTTGCGGCGCGCCGCCTCGTCGCCGAGCGTGGTCAGCACCGAGGGAGCGAGTGCAGACTCGGCATCCTTGCCCTCGACCGTGGTGCGGTCGCTGTTCGACGCCGGCAACAGGCGCGCGATCAGCCCCAACGCCTCGTCGACGAGGTTCGGAGCGATACCGTAGAGCCGCGCCGCGATTCGCGCCGGAATCGACAGCACGACCTCGGCATCGCCGTGGATCAGCGCATCGATGATCGCGGTCGCGGCGCGCTCCGCACTCATCGACGCGAAGGGGAGCGAATCGGATGTCGCGAACCACGCGTACTCGGCGCGGTGCTGGCCCTTGAACAGCGCGTGCCGCGGGCTGCCGGTGCGCATGAGCCCGGGGCACACCGTGGTCACGAAGATGTGGTCCTGCGCGAGCTCGGCACGCATGCCGGCCGACATTCCGACGAGCGCGAACTTGCTCGCGCTGTAGGGCACGAGGTGCGGGATGCCGACCTTGCCGCCGATCGACGCGATGTTCACGATCCGACCGGCCTTGCGCGCGCGCATCTCCGGCAGGACGGCGAGCGACGCGTGGAGCGGAGCCCACAGATGCGTCCGCATCGCCTGCTCGTAATCGTCGACGTTCATCAGCTCCATGGGACCAACATGGATCACGCCCGCGTTGTTGATCAGCGCATCGATCGGCCCGAGCTCGTCCCGGACCTCCGCGATGAAGCGATGGATGTCGTCGCGATCGGTGACGTCGCATGGCGATGCGTAGACCTGCCCACCACGCTCGACCAGATCGATGCGGGCTCGTTCGAGCTCGTCCGCATGACGCGCGCAGATCGCGACCTTGGCGCCGCGCGCGATCAGCTGGCGCGCGAGCACGAGGCCCAGGCCGCGCGATCCACCGGTGATGACGACGACCTGACCACGCAGCTGGATCTTCCGCTGCCCGCGGAGGATGGCGCGTGCTCCGACGATCGCCCCGACCCCTGCGACGAGCTTCAGAATGGTTTGCGTCTGCATGAGAGTGGCTCGACGCAAGTGATGTGCCGGCCCTGCCCGCTCGCTATCGCTCCAGCGAGCGGCGGGCGGGGCGTCTCCGCGCGGCCGTGCGGGCCCGCTCGGGGATCAGCCGATCGGGACGGCCGACGGGTCGGAGACGCGCACGGGATCGGTCGGTGCGTCGAGTAGCAGCGTGCGAGCTTCTCAGACATCGAACATCGAG
>JAYUYE010000003.1:0-5871 GCA_043752985.1 Myxococcales bacterium | reverse complement strand
GCCCTTCCAGGTCGAGCCGTTGCCGGGCCAGCACGGACACAGCACCGTGGTGCGCTCGGGGTCGATCAGGTCGGTGCCGTGGAGCGCCGGCCACCACGCCTCGGCGCCGCTCGCCGCATCGCCGAATGGAAACGGAGATGCGGTGATGCCTCCGACGATGATCACGACCGGCGCGGTGCCGAGTGGCGCGCCGAGCACGTATCCGCCGAGCACCACCTGCTCGAGTGCGTGGCCCTCGACGACCATCGCATCGCGCGCGACCTCTTCACGGCGAGGCTGATGAACTGGGTGAACCTCCGGCGCGGGCGCGATGACGGACATGCGTCCGGGATATTGGATCAGCGGCGAGGCGGATACAAGCGCTGCCGCTCGGGCTCACAGCGGACCCAAGGATCCTCACCGCACGGGCATCTCGTTGAAACCGCACGGCGGTGTCCGTGTCTCGCTGCTACGATGGCGGCCATGGCGACCGACAGTTCGCTCGCACACAGTCCGACCCTGGTCTCCACGCCGGGGGCGGGCGACGAGCGGCTCGATCACGGCGCGGCGGTCGGCGAGTACCTGGTCGAGGGCTTCCTCGGTGCGGGGGCGATGGGCGAGGTGTACGCCGGCATCCACCCGGTGATCGGCAAGAAGGTCGCGATCAAGATCTTGAAGCGCGAGGTCGGGTCATCGCCCGACGGTGCGGAGCGGTTCAAGCGCGAGGCCCGCGCGGTCAACCAGGTCGATCATCCGAACGTCATCGACATCTTCTCGTTCGGTCGACTCGACGACGGCCGGCTCTATCTCGTCATGGATCTGGTCGAGGGTCGCTCGCTGCGCACCGCGCTCGCCGACGGCCCGATCGACGTCGAGACGGCGCTCGACGTGCTGACGCAGATCGCCGATGCGCTCGACGCAGCTCACGCGCGCGGCGTCGTGCACCGCGATCTCAAACCCGACAACGTGATGCTGGGCAGCGGCTCGCCGCCCAAGGTGTTCGTCCTCGATTTCGGGCTCGCGAAGCTGCTGACGCCGGCGGATCCCGCGGCCCCGGCGTCGGTGCTGACCAGGCAGGGTACGTGGCTCGGCACGCCGGGGTACATGGCGCCCGAGCAGTGGAGTGCCGATGGGGCAGGGCCGGCGTCCGATCGCTACTCCCTCGGTGTGATGGCGTTCGAGCTGCTCAGCGGCAGCCTGCCGTTCCAGGCGAACAGCCTGCCGCAGATGATGGAACAGCACTTCCGCGCAAAAGTCCCGGCGCTGTCGACGCGCGGAGCAATCCAGGCGCGCTCGTCGTTCGATCCGGTGGTCTCGCGTGCGATGGCGAAGGATCCCGACGCGCGGTTTTCGACGGCGCGCGAGATGGTCGAGGCGCTGCGTGCGGCAGCGGGCAAGCGCGGCACATCAGGCGGATCGCGGTCGTGGATTCCTGCGGCAGCGGGCGCTGCGGTGCTCGCGCTGTCGATCGGCGGCGTGCTCCTCGTGCGTGGCGAGAGCACCGCGAGCGACGATGACGCTGGAGAGAGCCGACCTTCCGCAGCGCCGGCCACCGGCAAGGTGCGTGTCGAGATCTACTCGCAGCCGCAGAAGGCCGAGGCATTGCTCGACGACGGTTCGCTGATCGGTCTGACGCCCACGCATCGCGATCTCGAACCGGGCACGACGCTGGCGTTCCGCGTGCGCAAGCCGGGCTACACGACGGTCCTCCATTCGATGACGGTGCCCGAGAATGATCACGTGGTCCCGGCGTTCGTGCTCGAGCCCATCCGCGGCTTCGAGGGCGTGTGGGCCCTGCCGAACGGAGAGCTCCGCGCGTTCACGCGCACCGACGACGATCGCGTGGCGCTCTCGAAGCTGCGCAGCGTGACCGGGGAGCGCGAATTCTATCGTCACTACTCGTTCGTCGCGGTCGATCGTGGTGCGTCGTTCAAGACGACGGAGGTCGTGATCGATCAGGACGCGCCGAACGAGCCGACCTGCAACATCCCCCAGGATCTCGTCTACTCGTTCGATCCGGCGGCGCAGACGCTCGTGCTGCGCCGCGAGGAAGTGATCCACGATCTCGTCAACGGCAAGTGCGTGCGCAAGTCAGCGTCGTTCGCGCCACCCGAGACGCTGACCCGCGTCGACGTTCGGTCCTCCACCGATCGCGCGACGCTCCCTCCCGCGGGGAACCTGGGCGAGAAGGCGAACCGCGACGACGCCGAGCTCAAGAAGAAGCTCGACGCCCGGAACGCGAAGAAGCCGATCTCCAGGAAGGCGGCGGCGTTCGACGACCCGAAGAGCTCCGCCGGCAACCAGCCGGGTGAGCCCCCGCAGCAGCAAGCTCCGGAGCGCCCGGCGCAGCAGAATGCAGTGGTTCGGGACGACCCAAAGGTCGCACCAAAACAGCAGAACAATCCGCCACCGCAGAATGTATCGGGCGACTCGCAGATCGCTCCGGTCATCCCTGCCGAGGTCCAGCAAAAGCAGCGCAAGAAGTAAGGCCCGGCGACCCGAGCGACCGGTGGCGCCGACCGACGGAAGCCGATACGATCGGTACCGGTGGGTCCCGAGGAGCTCCGTGCACGGCAGGTCCTGTTCGAGATGCAGGAGCGTCTCGGGCGTGATCCGTACGAGGCGCTCGGCCTGAGCAGCAGCGATCCGGCGGAGGTTCGCAGCGCCTTCCTTCGGCTGACGAAGATCTATCATCCGGCGCGGTTCGCGCGGATGTCCGTCGATATCCAGCGGCTCGCGAACGAGGTCTTCCTCCAGCTGCGCGGCGTGCACGACACGCTGTCGCGACCGCAGGTCAAGGTACCGGCGGTGCGGCAGACCGGAGCGATTCCGATCCAGCGTCCACCGCTGGCGGGCAATCGGCCGCCGACAGGCACGATCCCCGTACTCCGCCCGCAACCTGCGCCGGCGACCTCGACGCGGGCCAAGACCGGGCCGGTCCCGATCACGCCGCACTCCGCGCGCCCCACGCCGCCGGCGCCCGCCGGACCCCCGATCCGCCAGGCGCCGTATCCGTCCGCCGCGCCGCTGCGCCCGGCACCGGCGGCGATCGCTCGCCCGGGAACCAGCCCGGCGTCGCCTGCACGCCCGACCGCGGCGGGCGGCTATCCAATCACCGGCACCCAGCCAGCGCCGCCGCGGCCTCAGGCTCCGTCGCCGTCGCAGCCGACGCAGCCGATGCGGACCACGCAGGCGCAGGATCCGGCGCGGCCGAACCGGACGCCTTCGGCATCGCCGCCGCCCCCGAACAGCGGGAGCAGTGCCGGCAGTGCGCGGTTCGCGGCAACGCCGAGCACGGGCGACGGCGAGCTCGCCGCGATCCTCGAGCTGCTCGCTCAGGATCGCCTGACCGACGCGCGGATGAAGCTCGAGACGCTCGTCGCGCGCCAGCCGAATGTTCCGCAGCAGCAGGCGCTGATCCATTACGCGAAGGGCCGCGAGGCGCAGCTCGCGCGCCGGGTCGACGAAGCGCGGGTCGAGCTGATGGACGCACTCCAGCTCGATCCCGATCTGCAGCTTGCCAAGACCGCGCTCGGCGAGCTGTTCACTCGGCGGAAGTAGTAGGTATACTCACTCCGCAATGGGTCGCGTCATCGGGATCGATCTGGGCACCACGAACTCGTGCGTGGCCGTGCTCGAGGGGGGGGAGGCGATCGTCATCCACAACCAGGAGGGCGGACGCACGACGCCATCGATGGTGTCGTGGAACGCCGACGGTGATGTCGTCGTCGGCGCCGCGAGCAAGCGGCAGATGGTCACCAACCCGCAGCGCAGCGTGTTCGGTGCCAAGCGCTTGATCGGTCGGAAGGCCGGCGAGCGCGACATCCAGGACATCCAGCAGCGCCTCCCGTACGCGATCGTCGCCGCGAAGAACGGAGACGCCTGGGTCGATATCGCCGGGATCGCCCGATCGCCGCAGGAGATCTCGGCGCACGTGCTCGCGAAGATGAAGCGCGTCGCCGAGGACTATCTCGGTGAGAGCGTAACCGAGGCGGTCGTCACCGTCCCCGCATACTTCGACGACGTTCAGCGCCAGGCTACCAAGGACGCGGGCGCGATCGCCGGCCTGACGATCCGCGCGATCCTCAACGAGCCAACAGCTGCAGCGCTCGCCTACGGCGCGCAGCACCAGCACAACCAGCGCCTCGCGGTGTTCGACCTCGGCGGCGGCACGTTCGATATCTCGATCCTCGCGATCGAGAACGGCGTGTTCGAGGTGCTCGCCACGCACGGTGACACCACTCTGGGCGGCGACGACTTCGACCGCGTGATCATCGACCTGCTCGCCGACGACTTCCAGGCCGAGCACGGCATGAACCTGCGCGCCGACTCGGTCGCGCTGCAGCGCCTCAAGGAGGCGGGCGAGCGCGCGAAGATCGAGCTGTCGAGCGCGATGACGACCGACGTCAACCTGCCGTTCATCGCGGCAGGGCCCACGGGTCCGATCCACCTCATGCGCGAGATCGAGCGCGGGCAGCTCGAGCGCGCGTGCAAGCGGCTGCTCGATCGCCTCGATGCGCCGTGCCAGAAGGCGCTGACCAACGCACACTGCACGCCGCAGGACATCGATCAGGTGCTGCTCGTCGGCGGCATGACGCGCATGCCGGCGGTCCAGGAGCGCGCCGTCTCGATCTTCGGCAAGCAGCCGAGCAAGGGCGTCAATCCCGACGAGATCGTCGCAATGGGCGCGGCGGTTCACTCGGGGATCATGGGCGGTGAGCTGCAAGAGGTCGTGCTGCTCGACGTCACGCCGCACAACATGGGCGTCAAGGTCGCGGGCGACAAGATGTCCGTCGTGATCTCGGCGAACACGAGCATCCCGACGCGCGCGAAGAAGGTCTTCGCGACCACCGAGGACAATCAGAACTTCGTCGCGATCGAGATCTACCAGGGCGAGAACGACCTCGCGTCGCGCAACCGCCGGCTCGGACGGTTCGTGCTCGGTGACCTCAAGGCGGCGCCACGTGGCGCGACCAAGGTCGAGGTCAACTTCACGATGGACGCCGACGGCATCCTCGAGATCACGGCGGCGGAGATCGGGACGGGCCGGGCGGCGAGCGTGACGATCGAAGCGTCGAGTGGATTGACCGCCGAGGAAATTACCCGGCTCGGCAGTCGACTCGGCTCAGACGCCTGAACGCGCTCGCTGCCCGCGAGCAGTGCACATCATTTCGGGGGCATGAGCACGGTGTCGATCACGTGGATGACGCCGTTCGAGGCCTCGATGTCGGCCTTCGTCACCATCGCGGTGCCGACCTTGACACCGCTCGTGGTGTCGATCGGCAGCTCGCCACCCTGCACGGTCTTCGCCGACTTCATGCCGCCGACGTCCTTCGCCATCACCTTGCCGGACACCACGTGATAGGTGAGGACGGCGGTCAGCTTCGCCTTGTCGGCGAGCAGCGCGTCGAGGTCTGCCTTGGGAATCTTGGCGAACGCCTCATCGGTCGGCGCGAACACGGTGAACGGACCTGCGCTGTTCAGCGTGTCCACGAGCCCGGCCGCCTTGAGTGCCGTGATCAACGTATTGAACGAGCCGGCCTCCGTCGCGACGGCCACGATCGTCTTCGCGGCGGCGGGCTGAGCTGGCGGCGCCGGTTCAACAGCCACCGATCCGGCCGCGCTCCCGGGCGCGGGCTCCATGGTTTTGACAGGCTCGCCGGCCTTGGCTGCGTCCTTTTTGCAAGCGCCGAGGGAGAGCGTGAGGAAAGCGGTGATCGCGAAAACGCGGATGCGTGACATGCGACTTCGATGGCCGCGTGCGTGCGGTGGTTACATCGCGCGGCCACCAGCTGCGATCTGAACGGCGCTGGCGGCGATGCCGGGGGAACTGGAGTAGAGCGCCCCCTCGGCACGGGAGTCACGTCGCAGAATCGGTATTATGTCAACTCC
>JAYUYE010000002.1:0-13337 GCA_043752985.1 Myxococcales bacterium | reverse complement strand
AGCCGCTGATGTACCCGAAGAACTCGCTCAAATACTGCGCGAACTTCCTGCACATGATGTTCGCCGTGCCGAGCGAGGAGTACCAGGTCAGCCCGGTGCTCGAGAAAGCGCTCAACCAGCTGCTGATCCTGCACGCCGACCACGAGCAGAACTGCTCGACGTCGACCGTGCGCATGGTCGGCAGCTCCGGCGCGAACCTCTACGCCGCGATCGGTGGCGGCATCCTCGCGCTGTGGGGACCGCTCCACGGTGGTGCGAACCAGGCCGTCATCGAGATGCTCGAGGAGATCAAGCAAGGTGGCGGCGACTACAAGAAGTTCATCGATGACGTGAAGAACAAGCGCGACAACCGTCGCCTCATGGGCTTCGGTCACCGCGTGTACAAGAACTACGACCCGCGCGCGAAGATCCTCAAGAAGATGTGCGACGAGGTCCTCGCGCACCTCGGCGTCAACGATCCGCTGCTCGACGTCGCGAAGGGCATGGAGGAGATCGCCCTCAAGGACGACTACTTCATCTCGAAGAAGCTCTACCCGAACGTCGACTTCTACTCGGGCATCATCTATCGCGCGATGGGCATCCCCACGAACATGTTCACCGTCATGTTCGCGCTCGGACGCCTGCCCGGCTGGATCGCCCACTGGAAAGAGATGGTCGAGTCGCCCGATACGAAGATCGGTCGTCCTCGCCAGGTCTACACGGGCGAGAAGCTGCGCAAGTACGTCCCGATCGCCGACCGCTCAGCTACCTAGCTCGCGCGATCTCGCCGACGTCTGCGGTCCCGCGCTCGGGAACGCCGACGTCACGGTTCGAGGGCAGCCACACGCTCGACGGTGGCCGCACCTCGGTCACGCAGGGCCCGGGCGGTGGCCCGCGGATCTGGAACCGACCGTCTGCGTCGGTTCGCTGATCGCCGTGGTTGAACGCGAGCGGCTCGCCGTCGCGTGTGCACATCCTTCGCCCGGAGTTCTGCGGCCCGTCCGCGAAGCGGCTACTTGCAGCCGACGGCCAGGACCTGCTCGCGGTACTGGCCTTCCCAGTTACCGGGCGGGTCGTACTCGCAGACCCAGATGTCCATGCCCTTGCACTGCGACTTGCCGCAGCCGACCGCGGTGGTTCCGCGCCACACGACCTGCGTGAAGTGGCCGGTCTGCATCGAGAAGCCAGGCTGCTTGAACGAGTAGCCTTTGACCTCGTCGTACCACATGGCCACGGTCGCCTTGGCGTCGAGCGCGCCGGTGGTTCCGGCTGCGAGGTTCTCGCCCGTCGGACCACCCGAGTGCTCGAACGCGCAGCCCTTTGCCTTGAGCGCATTCGCCCATTGTTGCGCTGCCTGCGCGAGCTTCGGCGACCACGTCAGCGGCGCAGCGCAGTGGTGCGCGCGATAGGTGTTGTGCGCGTCGAGCAGCGTCTGCGCCTCGGCGGTCAGACCCGTGGCTGCGGGCGGCTTTGCCGGCGCGGCGGGTGCGGCTGCCACGGTCGGTGCTCTCCCATCGACGGCTTGCCCTTCTTGCCATGGGTCGGCGCCGCCCCCTGGAGGACCTTCGCCCGGCGCATTCGCTGGCGGGGCCTGCGCGGCGGGCGTGGGGTTGCCGTACATCTGACCGCAGCCGACCGCGGCGAGAGCGAGGACCTTCGCGAGACGAAGCACGCGCGGAGCATGACACGCCGCGGCCCGCATGGCAGATTCCCCGGCGATGGGTCCCACTGTGGCAGAGCCGACGTCCTCCGCGGTGACCGACGGCATTCGCGTGCGTGTGCAGTCGCACTATCTGTCGGATCAGTCCTCGCCGCATGACGACCGGTACGTGTTCGCGTACACGATCACGATCTCGAACGAGGGCGGCAAGACGGTCCAGCTGCGCACGCGCCACTGGATCATCACCGATAGTCGCGGCACGGTCGAAGAGGTTCGCGGTGATGGTGTCGTTGGCGAGCAGCCGCGGCTCGCGCCCGGTCAGACCTTCCAGTACACGTCGGGCTGCGTGCTGACGACCTCGATCGGGACGATGCAAGGCACCTATCGGATGTGGGGCGACGACGGCAGTTACTTCGACGCGCAGATCGCGGCGTTCGCCCTCGCTTCCCCCGCGTCGTCTCAGATCCCCGATCACGAAGCCAACTGATCCGCCCACTTGCCCATGGGGCAGATGTAGGCGCCAACAAAACTCAAAGCCTTGGCGTAGGCTATGCGTCTAATCGTTCACCAGCGTGTCTGACCGCCCGATGACTCATGCCGAGCGCGAAGCCGCGACGGCGTCCGCCTTGGTCGAGGCCGCAAAGGCCGGCGATCAGCGCGCGTTCGAGTCGCTCGTGCGCCGTTACCGCAAGCGCATCTTCGCGCTCGCATTGCACATCATCGGCTCGTCGAGTGAAGCCGATGACATCACGCAGGAGGTCTTCCTCAAGGCCTACCGTGCGCTGCCCGAGTTCGAGGGCCGCAGCCAGTTCTTCACCTGGGTGTACCGGATGACGGTCAACCGCTCGCTCAACGCGCGCCGGGATCGTGCGCGCCGCGGCGAGGACGGTGACGATCCTCGTCTCGAGCTCGCCGTCGCCGTCGACGCGCGGAGTAATCCGAGCCGCACCGCCGAGCTGCGCCAGACCTACGTTCGCCTGCTGCGCGCACTCGACGGTCTACCCGTCGACATGCGCACGACCGTGATTCTCGTGTCGATGCAGGGCATGTCGCACGGCGAAGTCGCGGTGATTCAGAACGTCAGCGAAGGCACGATCGCGTGGCGCATGCACGAGGCGCGGCGTCGCCTGCACGAAGCGATGGCGCCGGAGAAGCTGCAGCGCCAGCGCACGCTATCTGCGGATCTCGCGCGCGTCCTCGGTGAGCATGGGCTGTTCGTGCCCGTGATGCCGAAGGGTCGCGCGTAGCTACTCCTCGAGGTTGACCGGCCCGCCCTTGGCGGTGGCGCGCTGGTACGCGGGCCGAGCCTGCATCCGCGCGACGAGCTCCTTGAGCTTCGGCGAGACCTCGACGTCGGCGGCTCGCGCGACGATGGCCTCGAGCGGGTAGCTCATCTGGATATCGGCGGCGGTCAGCTCGGCGCCGGCGATCCACGTGTTCGTCGCGAGGTGATCGCCGAGGAACTTGAGGTGGCGCGTCAGGTTCGGGGTGACGAACTGGGACGAGACCGTGTCCGCGATCTTCTTCGCGATCGGCTTCACGAAGAACGGCATCTTCGCGGTCTTCAGCTTCGTGAAGATCAGCGTGAGCAGAAGGAACGGCATCAGCGAACCCTCTGCGTAGTGCATGAAGTAGCGATAGTGGCGGTACGCGGGCGTGCCGGCGGCGGGGACGAAGCGGCCCTTGCCGTAGGTCTCGACGAGGTACTCGAGGATGTTCCCCGACTCCGCGATCACCAGATCGCCGTCGGTGATCACCGGCGACTTGCCGAGCGGGTGAATCTGCTGGAGCGACTTCGGTGCGAACAGCGTCTTCGGATCGCGCTCGTACTTGACGAGCTCGTACGGTACCTCGAGCTCTTCGAGCAGCCACAGCACACGTTGCGATCGCGAGAAGTTCAGGTGATGGACGGTGATCACGCGCCAGTTATACGCCCAACCGCTTGCAGCGATGCGGCGTCTTCGCGACGATGCCGTGATGCGACGACTTTTAATCGGGGCAGCGATCGCAGCCGGGACGTCCGGCTGTGCGCAGCTCTTGCCGGCAGGGAAACAGGCGCCCTTCGAGGTGATGAACGTGCAGGCGGAACGTCCGCCGCCCGGGCCTGACAAGGTAGTCCTCACGCCTTCGAACATCGCGATCATCGACAAGATCCAGTTCGAGGTCGGCAAGGCCGATCTCAAGCCGATCTCGCACGTCGTGATCGACGAGGTCGTCGGCGTGATGAAGTCCAACCCGCAGATCGAGCTCGTGCAGGTTCAGGGTCATACCGACACCGACGGCTCGGCCGAGCTCAACCGCAAGCTCTCGCAGGCACGGTCGGAGTCGGTCGTGAAGTACATGGTCGGCAAGGGCATCAAGAGCGGCCGGCTCGAGGGCAAGGGCTTCGGCCCCGACGTCCCGATCGCCGACAACGCGATACCCGAGGGACGCGAGGCCAATCGCCGCGTCGAGTTTTTGATCGTCAAGCAAGGCCCCAGGAAGACGGTGGTGAAGGATGACTAAGCACCTCCTGATCGCGGTTGCGATCGCGACGTCCGCATGTGCGAGCGGGCCCGATGCCGGCAAGCTCCGCGCCGAGATCGGCACAAAGCTGGCGAATGCCCAGACGCCGATCCAGGCGTGTTTCCAGAACTCGCTCTACACGAACCGCAAGTTGCGGGGCATGTACGTCATCCAGATGGCGGTCAACGGCGAGACCGGCGAGTTCGGCGAGATCAACCTGCGGCGCGACGAGCCGCAGGATCCGGTCTTGCGGTTCTGCGTGGTCAGCGTCCTCGCGAAGCTCAAGCTCGACAAACCGCCGGGCAAGCGGGTCGAGCTCGAGAGCGTGCCGATCAAGTTCGAGTGGTCGAATCCGTGACGAAGCTGCCCACGCGATCGCCGACGCACGAGGATGTTCCGATCGCGCGGCTGTCGTCGATGGGGCTCGAGCTCGAGGAGATTGCCGAGGACGAGGTCGTCGCGATCGACAAGCTCGCCGAGCTCGCCGAGGATCGCGGCCGACCCGCCAGTCACTACCTCGCCGCGGTGTCGCTCGCGACCGATCTCAAGGTCGGGCCTGACGTGGCGACCTCGGTCCGGGTCTGCGTCGGGACGTGCCAGCGCTACGGTGCCCTCGACATGCTCGACCACCTCGTCGAGCGGTGGAGCAAGGTCAAGGGCTTCGTGATCGCCCCGGTGTCGTGCCTCGATCAGTGTGACAAGGCACCCGCGTGCGAGATCCACGGTCCGCACGGCAAGCTGGTGATCGCCCCGACGACGACCGCGGGCCTCGACGAGGCGCTCGACTCGCTGACCTCCTGATCCTCGAGCTGTACAGCCGACCGACACCCCGGTCGCATGGTGTCGCAGCGCTGTGTGCTAGCCGCCGGTGTCGCACCGCGCTAGCCTTGCGATCATCCGATGTTGCGCCTGTCCAAGGTCAACAAGTACTACCAGGTCGGCACCCACGCCCTGCATGTACTGCGTGACGTCGACTTCGAGGTCGCCGACGGCGAGTTCGTCGCGATCATGGGCGCGTCGGGGTCGGGCAAGTCGACGCTGCTCAACATCCTCGGCATCCTCGACGACTATGACTCGGGCGAGTACTGGCTCGGCGACACCCAGATCAAGCACCTGTCCGAGAGCAAGGCGGCCAGCTACCGCAACCGGTTCATCGGCTTCGTGTTTCAGTCGTTCAACCTGCTGCCGTTCAAGACCGCGCTCGAGAACGTCGCCCTGCCCCTCTACTACCAGGGCATCACGCGGCGGAAGCGCAACCAGGTCGCGGCGCAGTACCTCGAGCGCGTCGGCCTGCGCGACTGGGCGGACCATCTGCCGTCGGAGATGTCCGGCGGTCAGAAGCAGCGCGTCGCGATCGCGCGCGCCCTGATCGGCAAGCCGCGGTTGATCCTCGCCGACGAGCCCACGGGCGCACTCGACAGCGAGACGAGCAAGCAGATCATGGATCTGCTCTCGGAGATTCATCGCACCGGGATCACGGTGCTCGTCGTGACGCACGATTCGGAGGTCGCGTCGCGCACGCAGCGAACGATCCGGCTGCGCGATGGCAAGGTCGTCAATCCACTCGAGGCGTGCGCGAGCAATCCGGGCATGGCCGCGGCGGTGCCGTAGTGTTTTCTGCCGATCGCTGGATGGAGGTGTTCGATACGATCCGCCGCAACAAGCTGCGGACCGCGCTGACAGCGATCAGCGTCGCGTGGGGCATCTTTGTCCTCGTTTTCCTGCTCGGCCTCGGCCGCGGCCTCGACAACGGGCTGCGCGCGAACTTCGCCCGCGATGCCACGAACGGCGTCTGGATCAACGCGAACAAGACCTCGGTCGCACACGGCGGCTACGACGTCGGCCGCCGGATCACGTTCGAGAACACCGACTACGAGCGCGCGAAGAAGGTCGCGGGCGTCGAGTACATCTCGGGACAGCACTACATCGGTGGCAATCGCTGGGGCGCATCGATGATGACGAAGTACGGCGCGAAGGCGAACACGTTCGAGCTCGACGCCGTCTACGCCGACGCCATCCGTCTCCAGGCGCACGAGATGACCCAGGGTCGGTTTCTCAGCGCCGCGGACATCGCGCAGAACCGCAAATCGGCCGTGATCGGCCAGACCGTCGCGCAGTTCCTGTTCGAGGAGAAGTCGCCGATCGGCGAATGGATCACGTGCGGCAGCACTGCGTTCCAGGTCGTCGGTGTCTTCACGGATCCGGGTGGCGCCGAGGAAGAGCGCCGGATCTACATTCCGGTGTCGACGGCGCAGCTCGCTTTCAACGGCGGCGAGAAGCTCGGGCAGATCCAGATGACCGTGGGCCAGGCCGGCCCCGAGGAGACGCAGGCGATCATCGACGTGATCGTCGGTCAGCTCGCGGAGCGTCACAAGTTCGACGCGACCGACCCGCAGGCCGTGCGCGTGCACAACAACATCGAGCAGTTCGAGCGGTTCAAGAAGCTGTTCTGGATGATCTCGACCTTCGTGATCGTGATCGGCCTCGGCACGCTCGCCGCCGGCGTCGTCGGCGTCTCGAACATCATGATGATCGCCGTCAAGGAGCGCACCAAGGAGATCGGGGTGCGCAAGGCGCTCGGCGCAACACCGTGGTCGATCGTGTTCATGATCACCCAGGAGGCCGTGTTCCTCACCGGCGTCGCGGGCTTGCTCGGACTGTCCGCGGGCGTCGGCGTGCTCGGACTCCTCGGCAAGATGGATAACGAGTTCATCGTCAATCCGAACATCGATCTGTCGATGGGCATCGGCGCCGCCGCGTTCCTCGTGTTCGCGGGCGCCCTCGCCGGCTACTTCCCCGCGCGCGCAGCGGCGAAGGTCAACCCGATCCACGCGTTGAGGGATCAGTAGATGTTCGACCTCGATAAGTGGAAAGAGATCTGGGCCACGCTGCGCAGCAATCGCCTGCGCACGTTCCTCACCGCGTTCGGCGTGTTCTGGGGAATCCTCATGCTGATGGCGATGCTCGGATTCGGCTCTGCGATCCAGAGCGGCAGCCAGAAGCAGATGAAGGGGATGGCGACGAACCTCCTGTTCGTCTGGGGCCAGCAGACGACCGAGTCCTACGACGGTTTGCCACCCGGCCGCGGGGTCCGGTTCAACAACGCAGACATCGAGCTGCTGCGCCGGCTTCCCGCGATCGAGTACCTCGCGCCCCGGCTCCAGCTCGGCGGCTGGATGAACAACTTCACGGTCAGTCACGAGAGCAAGAACGGCACGTTCACCGTGATGGCCGACTACCCCGAGCTCAAGCACATCATCGCGTTCGAGTACGCGGCTGGACGGTTCATCAACGAGCGCGACATCGCGGAGTCCCGCAAGGTCGTCGTGATCGGCCGCGCCGTGCACGAGCAGCTGTTCGAGCCCGGTGAGGACCCGATCGGCAAGTACATCAAGATCAGCGGCGTCTACTTCCAGGTCGTCGGCCTGACGCGCACCCTGCGCGGCGGCCAGCAAGGCGACCGCGACGCGAACACGCTGTTCGTGCCGTTCACGACGCTCAAGATGGCGTTCAACATCGGCGACCGTGTCGGCTTTTTTGCGATGACCGCGAAGCCGGGCACCGATGGTCCCGAGCTCGAGCGGGTCGTCCGCGAGGCACTGAAGCGCCACCACCGGGTGTCGCCGACCGATGATCTCGCGATCGGCTCGTTCAACATGTTCGTGATGTTCGGCAAGTTCCAGACGTTCTTTCTCGTGCTGCAGATCGTCAGCTGGGTCGTGGGCGGCGCCACGTTGATCGCAGGCGTGATCGGCGTGTCGAACATCATGCTGATCACGGTCAAGGAGCGGACAAAGGAGATCGGGGTGCGCAAGGCACTCGGCGCGAGCCCGATGTCGATCATCTCGATGGTCATGAAGGAATCGATCGTGCTGACCGCGATCGCCGGCCTGATCGGCGTTGCAGCGGGCGTCGGCCTGCTCGCCGGGGCCAGCGCGATCCTCGAGTACATCCCGGATTCACCGCTCGGACCGCCCAATGTCGAGCTCTCGACCGTGCTGACCGCGGTCGCTATTCTGATCGGTGCCGGCGCGCTCGCCGGAGTGATGCCCGCGTCCCATGCCGCGTCGATCAAGCCGATCGAGGCGCTGCGAGCCGAGTGAGTCGAGGATTGTCATGAAACGCATCTTCAGCTGGTTGTTCGTCGTCGCTCTCGTGTTCGCGATCGGCGGCGCGTTCTTGTATCTGTACAAGAAGTCACAGGCGAAGCCGGTCGTGTTCGAGACCGAGATGGCCGAGGTCGCGGACATCACGAAGAAGACCGTCGCGACGGGTTCGATCGTTCCGCGCCGCGAGGTCGAGGTGAAGCCAAAAGTCTCGGGCGTGCTGGCCGAGCTTTATGTCGAGCCGGGCAAGCGGGTGAAGCTCGGCGACCCGCTCGGCAAGATCTCGATCATCCCTGATGCGATGCAGACCAACCAGGCCGACTCCGGTGTGCGCACGGCTCAGATCGCGTACGACAACGCGAAGCGCGAGCTCGAGCGTAACGAGAAGCTGTTCACGCAGGGCGTGGTCGCGGATGCCGAGCTCCAGCGCTATCGCACCGAGTTCGCGCTGCGCAAGCAGGAGCTGTCGTCGGCACAGTCGAGCCTGCAGCTCGTCAAGGAAGGCGCGACGCGCGGCTCGGGCAAGTCGTCCACGCTGATCGTCACGGCGACCAACGACGGCATGGTGATCGACGTGCCAGTCAAGGTGGGCTTCTCGGTGATCCAGGCCAACAACTTCAACGCCGGCACCACGGTCGCCGTGATCGCCGACATGGACGACATGATCTTCGAGGGCCGCGTTGACGAAGCCGAGGTCGCAAAGATCAAGGAGGGCATGAAGCTCGCGATCAAGGTCGGCGCGATCGAGAAGGAGATGCTCGAGGGCGTGCTCGAATACATCTCGCCGAAGGGCAAGACGATCGACGGCGCGATCCAGTTCGAGATCAAGGCCGCGGTCAAGCAGAAGGCCGGCATGCTGATCCGTGCGAACTACAGCGCGAACGCCGACATCGTCCTCGACGAGAAGAAGCAAGTGCTCGCGATCCGCGAGGCGCTCGTCCAGTACGCGGGAACCTCCGGCGACAAGGGTCCGGCGGACAAGCCGTTCGTCGAGGTCGAGACCTCACCGCAGACGTTCACCCGCAAGGACGTCGTCCTCGGCCTGTCAGATGGCATCAAGGTCGAGGTCGTGTCGGGCATCACCAAGACCGACAAGATCAAGATCCCCGAGACCGCGGGGCCGCCCGGACCGATCGACCCGAAGACCGGCAAGCCTGGCAAGCCGCCCGCGAAGAAGTAGCAGGGGCAGAGGTCGGGCGCTCGCGCACACCGCCGGTGATGCGACGATGACGGCGGTGTCGACCCGAGATCGGGTCAACCGCAGGCTGTGAGCGTGCTAGCGTGCGACTCGATGGGCAGTCCCGTCCGCCTTGGAGCCATCGACGCAGGGTCGAATGCGATCCGCGTGGTGATCGCCGAGCTCACCCCGACCGAGTTGATCCGGATCGAGGCCGAGCGGATGCCCGTGCGGCTTGGCCACGGCGCCTTCACGCGCGGTGAGCTCGACGCGCAGACGATCGACCAGGCGGTCGCCGCGTTCGTTCACTTCCGCCAGCGCTTCGATGCCAACGGCGTCATCATGTATCGCGCGGTAGCGACCAGCGCGGTCCGCGGCGCTTCCAATCGCGACGTTCTGCTTCACCGCCTCTATCACGAGGCCGGGATCGAGCTCGAGGTCATCGAAGGCGAGGAAGAGGCGCGCCTCGTACGCAAGGCGGTTGTTCACGCGATGGGGACTGCTGGGTCGCTGCCGCGCGCGATCCTCGATCTCGGCGGTGGCAGCCTCGAGGTCAACCTCCGTCAGGGTTCGGTGTGGCGCGCGTACTCGCTGCCGGTTGGCACCGTGCGCCTCCTCGAGACATTCGGCCTCGATGGTGCGATCGCCGATGCCGAGGCCGGCATGGTGCGGCGCTACACGGCGACGCTGATGCACACGATCGCGCGCGGCGTGAACAACTCGGGGTTCGCGGCGGCGACCGGGGGCAACGCTGATGCGCTGTCCAAGATCTTCAGCGACGGCACGCCCGGCATGCCGAGCTTCGACCTGACCACCCTCGAGAAAGCGCTGCCCTCGATCGTCGGCGCGACGGTCGAGGAGCGGATGACGAAGTTCGGGGTCAAGCGGGACCGTGCGGAGGTCCTCGGCATCGCGGCGCTCGTGTTCGCTACCACGGCACGCCAGCTCGGCATCTCGAAGCTCGTCACGCCGGGGGTCGGCATCCGAGAGGCCGTGCTGCTCGAGCTTGCGGAGACCGCGCGCGAGGAGCAGATCCGGGCCGAGGGTGCGCATGACAAGGCACTGTTGACCGCGGCGCGCGCATTCGCGAACCGCGTCGATCACGACACCACGCACGGCGAGCACGTCCGCCATCTCGCACGCACACTGTTTCATCAGCTCCGCGACGTCCACGGGATCCCCGATGACAAGGGCGTGTTGCTCGAGGTCGCGGCACTGCTTCACGACGTCGGCGAGGTCGTGAACGTGCGCGGCCACCACAAACACAGCGAGTACATGATCCGCTGGGCGCGGCTGCCGGGCCTCGATGACAACGCCCGTGAGCAGGTCGCGCTGATGGCGCGCACGCACCGCAAGGATGCCGCGCGCGCGAAGCAGATCATCAACGAGTCCAATCTACCAAAGGAGCAACGCGGTCAGCTGCGCAAGCTGTCCGCCCTGCTCCGCCTCGCCGACGGCCTCGACTGGGAGCACCGCTCGCGCGTCGAGCAGGTCGTGTGCACGCGCATGGGCGACGCGATCGTCCTCGACCTCGTGGTCCGCGATGGACCGACCCGCGATGACGCCCAGCTTCTGCGCAAGGCCGACCTGCTTCGCGAGGAGCTCGGGCTCGATGTCCGCGTCACGGTGGCGCGGCCGGTCGTTCCTGCCGCCGAGGTCTCGGCGGGCGCGTCCGGCGCGAATCTCGAGATCGTGCGCGCCAAGATTCGTTGATCCGCGCGCCGGACCCCGTGGTATCCCGCGAGCATGCGCGGCTCCTCTCGATGTCTGGTCGTTCTCGGTGCGCTGGCTGCATGCGGCGATGATGGCGAGACCGTTCCGCCCGGCCCGATCGCCGCGACCGTCACGCACTACGACTACACGTTCGATATCGAAACCCGCGCCGCGCACGCGACCGTGACCGCGACCGTCACCACGGCCGGTGACTGCTTCGCGCTGCCGTTTCGCGGCGACGGTCTGAATGCGGCGACCGCCAAGCTCGGCGGTGTGCCGGTGCGAACGGCGGCGGTGGATGCCGGTGTCCTCACGCTGTGCGGAGAAGGCATCGCGGCAGGTTCCGAGCTGAAGCTCGACGTCGACCTCACCGTGCCGATGACGACGCTGTCGACAAGCCAGGTCGGCTACTCGATCACGCGCGACGCGCAGAACAACCCGTTCTACTACCTCGTGAGCTGGGTCGGCGGCTGCGATCGCTTCGGACCGTGCGACAGCCGGCCCGATCAGTTCGCGACATACACGTTCCACGTCACGCATCCGGCCGCGCTGATGGTCGCGTGCTCGGGCACGCTCACCGAGCCATCATTGACGGAGACGCAGTGCGAGTTCACGCACGAGGGCGGTCCGACCTACTCCACGTTCGGGATCGCGGCGTATCCGCGGACCGCGTGGATCGCCACCGACAAGGGCATGTGGGGCTCGGTTCACGCGACCGTCTACGATCGCCCCGGCACGCAGATGACCGCCGCGATCGATCCCGCGCACCACGCCGGGTTCGTGAGCTGGATGGAATCGAGCTTCGGTCCCTATCCGTACGGCACCGAGCTCCGGATCCTGACGGCGCCGACGTACTGGTCGGGCTTCGAGCACCCGGGCAACATCGTGCTCGACGACACGCTGGCGCGGCAGGTCATGCCGTCCTACCTGCACAACGCCCAGCACATCCTCGATCACGAGATCGCGCATCAGTGGGCCGGCAACGAGACCACGCTCGCCGACACCTATGACTTCGTCTGGAAGGAGGCGATGGCCGAGTATTTGACGTTCGCCTACGAAGATTTGGTCGAGCCGCCCGCGGCGCTGCGCACGGCGAGCGCGTGGAAGTCGTTCTCGACGAGCGCCGCGTTCTTCCCGGTCCCCGGCGAGAAGCCCGCGCTGTTCGACTACTACGGCGACGTCTATGGGCCCGGCCCGATGGTGCTGTTCCGCCAGATCGAGGTGCTGTCGTCGCGCGCGCAAGTTCTCGCGGGCATCGCGATGGTGCTCGGCGAGCCGCGGGCGATCTCGGTCGCCGACGTGGTCACCGCCCTCGAGGCGTCGACCGGGCTCGAACTCGACGCATACGCGGCAGCGTGGATCCGCGGCACCGGCGCTCCGGTGTGGCCGAGGCTCGAGACCACGTACACGCCCGGCGCGGGCACGAGCACGCTGCGCGTCCGGGTGACGGCGGGCGAGACGCGGACCTGCAAGTTCCACATCGCGCTCGCCGGTGCGAACGCGGGTGAGATCGTGCGCGTGGCGGTGGACACGTTCCGCAACGGGATCGATCAGACACTGACGATCCCGACGCCGGCCTTCGCGGTGACCTCGACGCAGATCGATCCGCTGCGCGAGTGCCTGGTCTATCCCGCAGCGATCGCGCGCACGCTCGAACCGCGCCGGCACCCGTGGCTCTCGGAGCGTGGCCGCGCTGCGATGGCGTCCAGCGCACCCTGACGCTGACACGGGTCGTTTTCAGGCGCAGGTGCGCGACCTGCGAGGGGTTTCTTGATATCGATGCCCCCACTATCTCAAGGGGAGCCTGATTCAACATGCGCACGATTTCTTCGCGACTCATCCTGTCGACCGCCCTCGTGGCCGTCACTGCTCTGGCCGGTTGTCCCAAGGGAGGAAAGCTCCCCGGTGGCGGCGGTATGCCGAACAAGCCCGACATGCCGGGTGGTCTCGGCGGAATGTCCGGTGAGGTTGACCCGGACACCTGCGCGAACTACGCAGCGTCGACGGCGGGCGCTCGGTTCAAGGTCTTCCTCCAGGCGACCAAGCGGCTGCAGACGGTGACGGCGGAGACCGCCGAGGTCGTCAAGCAGAGCTGCATCACGATGGGTCGCGAGCTCAAGATGTCCGACGCCGAGTTCACGGGCGAGACCAAGGACATCTGCGCGAAGGTCATCACGACCTACCAGGACAACCTCAA
>JAYUYE010000001.1:0-2288 GCA_043752985.1 Myxococcales bacterium | reverse complement strand
GATGACGACGACGACGACGACGACGACGACGACTTCGAGGTGATCGACAAGACCGCGGCCGAGCTCGCCGAGGAGGGCATCGAAGGTCCCGGCGAGATCACGGTGCTCGCGCGTAAGAAGGTCCCCAAGGTCCCCAAGGTCCGCCCGCTCCATACCGACGAGACGTCGCCGTCTGCGAGTGCCGCCGAGGCGCGGCGCCGGCGTCGCCGCCGTCGCCGCAAGCGGCGCGCGATGCTGCCGCCGAAGAGTGCGTTCATGACGCCCGTGCTGTCGACCGCTGCGCCGATGTCCGATGGGATGCGGCGACCGGGCGGCGGTGGCCCGGTGGTCGAGTACGTGCGCGGTCCGATGCGGATCGCGGCGGCCCCGGTCGCATCCGCCAATCCCAATGACGCCGGCGTCGGCAACAATCGCCGACGCGGCAAGAAGATCCGGCCGTGGGAGCGCGGCGGCAATAGCGGCGGTGGTCGCGGCGGTGATCGAGGTCGCGACAACCGGGGTCCCCGCACCGACGAACCGCGTCCGCAAGGTGGTGTCGGTGGTCCAGGCTTTCAGGCTCAGCCCGGCGCGAACGGCGCACCTGGCGAGAAGCGGCGGCGGCGGCGGCGGCGCAAGCGTGGACCGGGTGAGCAGAACGGCGCGCCGATGCTCGGAGCTGGCGCACCGCAGAGTGGTGGCAGTCCGCAGAACGGCGGCGGCGACGCTGCGCCGGTCGCGGTGTTCGAAGTGCGCCGCGGCGGTGATGGCGGTGGGACCGGGGATGGTTCCCCCGACAGCGGACCGCCAGTACTCGGTCCCGATGGTCAACCGATGCGCAAGCGCCGGCGCCGGCGCCGGCGTGGTCGCGGTGGTCGTCAGCTCGAGTGGCGCGCCGACGGCAGCGGCAACGGCGCACCTCCGAGCGAGGGCGGGGGTGACGGTGGCGGCGACGGTGGCGGCGATGGAGGTAGCGGCGGTGCGATGAGCGACGATGGCGGTGGCGGCGGCGGCGACTGAGCCGCGCAGTTCGCGGTTTCGCCGAGGCGGAACCGCGCACTAGCCACATCGCCACGAAGGCCGTACCTTTGGTGCGTGCTCGACTGGCTCGGTTCGGTGCAGGTCAAGGAGCGGACCGCGACGCGCGTCGAGCTCGGGCTGACGCGCGGCACCGCGTGGACCGGCTGGGGTCTCGCGGCCGGTGGTGGCTGGCTGATCTCGCTCGGCGCGGTGTGGTCGATGCTGCTCGGGTCTCTCGTCCTCGCTCTCGGTGTCTTGCTCGGGACCCTGCAGCGCCGGCTCGTGTTCGATCGCGACGACGGCCTGCTCCGGAGCGAGCAGCGGATCTTCGGAGTCCGCCGAAACCATGCCATCCCGCTGTTTCACCTGCGCTCCGTCGTCGTGGCCGCCCGCCGCGGGGGCATTTACATCGCCTACGTCGAGCGCCGGATCGGGCGCCCGATCCACCTCGATGAGGCTCGCCGCCCTGCCCCGCTGCTCGCCCTCGCCGAGGCCATCGCCGAGGTCGCCGAGCTGCGGATGGTGTTCAACGCCACGACACGCGTGGCCGTCTCGGATTGAGCGGACGCGACGCTGCTGGTACCGTCTGCACCGTCGATGCGCCGTACCCTGATGTTGATCGCTCTGGCCTCCTGCAACGGCGAGGACTCCAGCGAGCCGCAGAAGAAGACCGCGGAGCCCGAGCGCAAGCTCGCGGGCGTGTACCCCGAGTATTTCAAGTGCGACAGCATCGCGACGCTCGATGCGCTCACCGGTGTGTTGGGCGCGCCCGCGCGGCAGATCGATAACCCGGCCTCGGTGGCGCGCGGCACCCCGCATCCGTGCGTGTACGAAGTCTCGGCGGCGCAGCCCGAAGTCTGGACGTTCGACTTCGACTGCCGCGACAACATGAAGAAGACGGCCGATGCGCTGTTCGCTCAGTACACGAAGACGAGTGGCGAGCTGGTCGACGCGTATAACGTGGCCTCGGACGCCGGCCCGGTACCCGGCGTGAAGATCGACGCCGGCACCAAGGACAAGACGATCGACGCCGGGCCGGAGCGCGTCATGCGCGCCCCCGAGCAGGCGACCGTCGTGCAGGTCGGGGCCCGCGCACTCGATCACCACGGCCAAGGCTTGTTGTTCATCGATGACGACGCGCCGTGCTACGTGCGCATCGTGGGACCCGATAGCGCGCGCCGGCTCGCGCTCGCGCAGCTCGTGGCGAAAAACCTGACGTTCGCGAACGCTCCGATGACTCCGCGCCCGGTCAAGTGAACACCGGCAGCGCGCCGTCCGAGCTGCGCGCGCAG